>JBEKCP010000009.1:0-30270 GCA_050014815.1 Thermoguttaceae bacterium
AGTCAATACCGGGCGCCCATTTGGGGTTGCTTCCCCCTTTACGTAGCGGGGCACGGCGCGGACGGGCCGGTGCCGACGGTGCGGCTGCAAACGATTCGGCAGTCGCTCCAGGAGTTCGAGCCGCGGTTGACGGTCCTCCAGTCGTTGGCGAATCTGCCGGCCGAAGAACAGAAATCGCATCGCGCTCTGCTGGACGACCTCCATCGTCGGATGGGAGCGGGCGGCTCGTACCTGTCGCAGATGGAACTCAACCTCGACTGGCCTGCCTATGCGGCACGGGTCTACCGCGCCGCCGAGGAGTTGATCGGCATCAAGACCGAGGCAACTTGGGAGCAGCCGCCGAAGTAGGGAGAAGAAACGCACAATTGCGAGGTACGCGAACCGTCACCAAGGATTACAGAGAACCGAGAACCAAAGGGCGACGGCAAGATGACCGGACTGATTCGGATGAGCGGACCACATGCCGAGAAACAACCTGTGCAGCGCCCATACGGAAAATACGTTGGCGGCGGGCGAACCAGCGGCAGCGTCTTGCTCGCGGGACTGGCGATGCTGTTGTTGTCGGCCTCGCGGGGTTCCGCCGGCGAGTGGCTGTATTACGAGTGTACGCTCCAGCGGATCCTCTCAAGCGGCGGCAATGTTGTCCTCATGCTCGGCGTGGAGCATGGAGAGGTCCGTGAGCACGCACTGAACGTCGCCAGCGAACCTTACACCGTGTGCCGGATCAAGGAGCACGGCCTGAAGGTGGAGGGAACCCGCCTGCGTGGCCCGATGCATATCCAGGTCGGCCCTGCCACCGAGAAGATCGAACTGGATGTGGCGCTCGACAAGGATGGAACCTATCGCATCGCCTACGGTTGTCCTGACCCGTCTCGGAAGGTCGAGGGGAATGTGACCATCGAGAGGCAGCCAAGTATCATGTCCACAAAGGCCAAGACTTGGTGGCCCCGGAAGGTCGAGGGGAGTGTGACCGTCGAGGTACCCCGAGACACGACGGGCAACCAGTGGGTGCTTTGGCTTCAACAGGCCTTTGGGCCAGACACGGGACTGGGGTTGGTGTTCGACGTGGACCGCGCGGCCAAGACACTGACGGCTCTGCCGGCCGTCGCTGCCGGGTACAACGGAGGGCGCCATCCGGTGGACGCGTCCAAACTCACGTTCGACGGTACGAACCTGGAGGGGGAGGTTGGCATTACCGTTGTCCCGTCCCTGGCGGGTAAGTGGTCTACCGACTGGGTGCCCGCGCACAGGCAGTCTGTCGACGGCTTGATTAAGGTGAAGGCCGCGCTGGACGGCAAGGAGAGGGCCGGCAGCTACTCGGCCGTGTTTGGCATCGAGAAACAGCGCCAGGGCCAGGTCGCCGTAAAACCAGTGACCGCAGCGCGGATGCGCGCGTTGGCCGCCCCCATTGTATCGCTGCAGACCCCGTGGCGGGTGTGGATGGTGACCGGGCCGAGGATCGGCAGGGGTGAGGCTGGCAACCCGACAGTGCTGTACCGTAACGCCCGCAATGCGTTGGTTCCCACTCCTCTCAGCGCAGAGAGCGCGCAACTGTCCAAGCTGCCGCCCGCGGATTGGCGCGGGCCTGACTATGACGACGGTCTCTGGGGGCGGTACACCGGCGTCGATCTGTTTTACTTGATGGGGGGGTACGGGTGCCGCGTGGATTGCGATGGACGGAGCGGCACGCACCCCGCGTTGATGGCGCTGCGTACACGGTTCAAGGTGGCGGATCCCGAACGGGCGACGGACCTGAAGATCGCGGTGGAGTACCTTGGGGGAGTGGTGGTGTACGTCAATGGGGTGGAGATGGGGCGGGGCCATCTGCCCGAGGCCAACGTCGAGGCACACACGCCGGCGACGCACTACCCGATCGAGGCGTACACGGTAGAGGATGGCACGACACCATTGCCCCCGCTGTACGGGGCAGCACCGGAGGCGAAGTGGCTGCCGCGCTACCAGGCACGGGTACGCAGGATGACGGTTGCCGTGCCGGCGGGGGTGTTAGTGAAAGGCGCGAACGTGCTGGCGGTGGAACTGCACCGCGCGCCGGTGTGTGGACCGACGGTGGCCCGGAATACCTGGAGTCATCTGGGGATCTGCGACGTGAGGGTGACTAGCGACAGCGGTTCGGGGGTCATCGCGTACAAAGACGCACTCCGGGGCACGTGGGTCTGGAGCGCACAGGCACTGGAGCAGGTGACGGAAAAGCCCGTGCCGAGATCCCGTATTCCCGGCGGCTGGTCCAGGGGCGTGTTTCGCGCTTGTGACGAGCCGATGGTGGGGATATCGATGGGCAATCCCGCGGACCCGGTTCGCCCACTGCGGATCCTGGTGCCGCGCAACGGCGTGGGCCATGGGCAGACCGTGCTCTCCGACCCGGACGGATTGCGCGGGGTGAGCGCGAGCGTACGCGACCTCCGCGGGCCGGGCGGAGCGGTCCTGCCGGCAAGAAGCGTGCGGGTGCGGTACGGGACGCAAGGCGCGGATCTCCATTGGTGCGATGCGCTGATGGAGAGACCGTTGGAGGGCGCGACGACGATCCCGGTGTGGTTGGAGGTGCAGTCGCCGAGAGACCAGCCGACGGGCTGGTACGTGTCCACGCTTTCGCTCGAAGCAAACGGCAAGACGTTTCAGGTGCCCGTGCAGGTGTTCGTGACGGCCTACACCGTGCCCGACGCGAGGAACCTGCGCTCAGTCGTGGGGGTGATGCACTCGCCGGAGGCGGTGGCAAACGCCTACGGGGTGCAGCCCTGGTCGGATGCGCACTTCGCGCTCATGGCCAGGTCACTGGAGATGGCGGGGCAACTGGGCAACGATATCATGTACGTGCCGGTGATCATCGGGACGCACATGGGCTACCGGTCGGGCCTGATTCGCTGGATGAAGACCGAAAAGGGCCTGCAACCCGACTTCACGCTCTTCGAGAAGTACCTGGACCTGTACCTGCGGTACTGTGCTCCGCCCAAGGCCATCAGTCTGTACGTCTGGAGCCCGGAGACCGCGACGGAAGTGGCGGACGCCTACGAGCATCGCGCCGTCCCCACTCGCACGTATACGCCGAAGCGGCCCTTGCAGGTGACGCAGTGGGATCCGCGGACGGGGGAGACCACGGACGTGGTGGCGCCCGGCTTCCTGGATGAGGGCGCGGAGGCGTTCTGGAAGCCGATGCTCGACGGCGTCCACGCGATCGTGCGGAAGCGTGGGTGGTCGGAGCGCGTGATCATGCTGGGGTGCGGCGGAGACATCCGTCCCTCCCAGAAGACCGGGGAGGTCTTCCGGCAATGGGCGCCTTACGCGCGTTGGGACATCTACTCGCACTTCTCCGGCGACCCGGGTTGCGCGTACAAAGGCCCTCCGCTGCCGGGATCCGCGCCCGACAAGTTCATCGCCATCGGCAATCTCGAGGTGGGCTTGAGGGAAGGCGGTTTGTATGGTTGTGATGAAAATGACGTGTGGCTCCAGAAGCTCGACTTCCTGGTCGTGCCCGTGTATCGCGCTATGTGCTACGACCGTTCGCCGCCGCCCTCGTTCCTGACGTACCCGATGCAGAGCGGACGATTGGGACGGCTGGGACTGGACTTCTGGCCGGAGAACGTGCGCTATGCTGGCCTTATCTGGGGTGTCTACCCCGTCCAGTTGCTCGGCCGCGGGCCGGACGGGCCGGTGCCGACGGTGCGACTGCAGACGGTCCGCGAGGCGCTGCAGGACTTCGAGCCGCGGCTGACCATCATCGAGGCGCTTGCCGCACTGCCCGCCGAGCAGAAGAAGATGTACCGGGCCCTGCTGGACGACTATCGTCGCCGGTACGGCAATTTCTATGGCTCACCGCTGGTGCCCGAGGCGGACCTCAGCCTCACCTGGCCGGCGTACGCCGCGCAGGTGTATCGTGCCGCCGAGGAGTTGACCGGCATCAAGACCGACGCGAAATGGGAAGAACCACCGAAGTAGCGCGAAGAAACGCGCAACGACAGAATATGTGAATCGTCACCAGTACTTGAAAAGAATGAGAGAACGATGAACAGACTTTATGTGACCACAGGCGCCTTCTTGATGTTGGCGCTGGCCGTGCTGCCCGCCTTCGGGCTCATCAATCCGCGTTTCACACCGACCGAGCTGGTCAGAAGTTCCGAACAAGTTCTTTTGCTGAAAGTCTCGGTGCCCAAGGACAACGTCGTCGCGGCCGAGGTCGTCGAAACCCTGCGGGGGACGGCGCCCGCCGAAAAGAAAATGAGTCTGCACCTGGAAGCGAACGGCGAGTTGAACGAGGAAACCGTCCAAGCGGCCTTCAACCAGGAGGCAACGGCCGCGGCCGTGCTGGTGCTCTCGCCGGCCGACAACCTGGACCTGACGAAAGACCCGCTGGGGGCCATCCAGGTTGGCCGCCAGTGGTTCGCGGTGTTCAAGAAGGACGGGAAACTGTCGCTGGACACGGACCGGCAGGAACTGGGCACCGTCTGGGCGGGCAGCGCGCGGATGCTCGCCGCGGCCACGCGCTACGTCGAGCAGGATCCCACCGCCAGTTTCCCCGTCAAGTCCAACATGGTCTGGGGCGGCGATCTGAACCTGGGCAAGCTTCCGGGCCGCGCCAATCGGTGCCTCGCCGCCGACCTGGGAGAACCGGTCGGACCGTGCGCCATCGTCCTTTGCGACGGCGGAGACCGCGTCTACCAGGCCGGCGCCAAGGGCGAGAAGCCCAGCGACGCCACCGAGAAACTGAAACTCCGCACCGCCTCGAAAATCGCCGCCCTCGGCGATTTCAGCGGCCACGGCCGACTGGACCTGGCCTCCTGGAACGGCAAGACGCTCGCGGTGGCCGGCCGGCTGGCGGACGGCACGTTCGCCCCAGCGCAGACCATCGCCGCGGACCTGACGCAATGCCTCTCCCTGGAGGCGATCGACGTGGGGTCGAAGGCGGGCGCCGGGCTGATCGTCGGGACCCGGGAGGGACCGCTCTTGGCCGCCCCGGACGGCGCCGGGGGATTCACCCTCCGGCCGATTGCCGCCGCCGCGAAGGAGTTGGCAAAGGAGATGGGCGAGGGCGGACTCTGCGTCGCGGCCGATTTCGACCGCCATGGACGTTGCGACGTGATCCAGCTCTTCTCGAAGGGTCTCTTGACTTATGCCGGAGAGGCCCCCGGGCGATTCAAGGCCCCGGTGAAAACGGCCCTCCGCCTGCCCGAGAAACCCTGCGTGGCGATCTGCGGGGATTTCGACGGCGACGGATGGCTCGACCTGATCGTCGGCGGGGAGGGCAGCCTGGCCCTGCTCGCCCGCGACGAGAAGCGGCAATGGCAGAACCAGTCGTTCGTCACCGGCGAGTTGGCCTACCACGGCGGCGCCAATCAGCCGAAGATCATCGGCGCCGCCCTGAGCGACATCAACGGCGACGGCCGCCAGGGCGCGACCCTCTTTTACGCCGACCGAAAACCCATGGCGTTCTTCAACCGCGGCTTCGCCTGTTTCGGCTGGGCGCGGGAACTGGACAGCGCCGGCGCCCCTGCGGCCGACGCGACCGCCATCCCCGGCCAGGCCGCCCCACCCGCGCCCGTCCTGAAGAGCCAGCAAGCTCTGGACGCGGGACAATCGGCCGGCGCCGTCCTGGACCTCAACGGCGACGGCATCCCCGACATGCTGGCGGTGGATCCGGCCACGCAGGACGTTTGGGTCTTGCTGGGCGAGAACCAGGAAGGCCCTCGGACGCGAACGCTCTCCGTGGCCCTGGCGCCGGAGGTTGCCGGCCCGCTGGTCGTCACGGTGCGCGAAGCGACCCGGTGCGTGGGCATGTACGTCGTTCGGCCGGGAGTTCCGGCGATCATCGGGCGGACCCACGCGGGCCCGGTCTCGCTGGAGTGGATCGACGCCGAAGGGAAACCCGTAACGCGCAAGGTCGTGGTGGTGAAGAACTTCACCCGCGTGACAATCCCCTGATCTTCAGAATGCGAATCCCTATCAGCCCTGAACCAGAAAGGTGAGAAAATGAATTCGTTGCATGCGTGTATCCGTCCAATTCCGGTCGTGCTGGCCCTGTCGGCCATCGTCCTGTGTGGCGCCGCCCGGGCGGCCGAGCCGGGTAGCCAGGACCAGATCCTGACCACGAAAGTCGGGCCGGTCGATGTGGCCCTGTTCATTCCGGGTGATGTCAAGGTGTTGCGCGGCCTGATCGTCCACGCCATTGGCGGCCAACTCCATAGCGACGGTCACTGGGCTGAACTCTGCCGCGAATTGCAATTTGGGCTTCTTCTGACGAACATCGATTTGAAGCAGAAGAACCGTCCGCAGAAACTCCGCACGGGCATGGATGCCGGACTGAAGGAGTTCGCCGAAAAGAGCGGCCACGCGGAATTGCCCTTCGTGCCTTGCGTGGGCACGGGCCATTCGGCGGGCGGCATGGTCGCGCCCATGCTGCTTTCCACGCCGGAAACAACCTTGACGAACTGCACCAGTTGCAGTTGGATCGCGGATCCCGCGAAACTCTCGCCCGAAGCGGCGCGCGTTCCCGCCCTCTTCACGCTCGGCGCGCGTCCGGACGCCTTCAACATGCTGCCCGGCATCGAGGGCAACCTGGTGCCCGCGCGCAAGCAGGCCCTGCCCTGGTGCCTGGGGCTGCAATGGGAGTGTGCCCACGACTTCGCCAATTCGAGGGCCCTGTTCATACCTTGGATTCAGGCTGTTGCCGAGCTGCGAGTTCCGCGGCCGATGCCGTCGGCCGGTTCGCCGGTTGTGCTGAAGGAGTTGAAGGAGGACGACGGCTGGCTCGGCGATCGCACGACGATCGAGAGCAACTACGCGACGATCGCGCCGGCCAAAGAGTTCCGGGGTGACAAGACGCAGGCGGTGTGGCTGCCCAATCGGTCGGTGGCCTGCGTTTGGCGGGCTTTTGAGTCGAAGAGCCCCGCGGTGGTCCTGCAGGCGTCCGCGGCCGATGGCAGCGCGAAGTTCAGCGACTTCAGGCCCAAGGGCGGGCGGCAAATCTTGATCGATCCCGGCGTGAACGTCCAGCTTTCCGCGTCGGTCAGCGAGAAGGGGTTTGCGCTCCGCAAAGTGCGGTTCTATGACGGCGACAAGCTGCTCGGCGAGGCGGTTTCCGCCCCGTGGCAGGCGACGTGGGAAAAGCCGGCCCGAGGAGCGCACGCGGTGCTGGCCGAGTACGAGGGGGCCGACGGGAAGCCCGGCGCATCCCGGCCCGCGCTGGTCATCGTGCGCCAGGCGGCGTCGGTCGCCAAGTGACGCAATCTGCAAAACGCGAACCCTGGGCCATCTGACATCATCCGCAGGAGGAACACATGCGATCGTGGATTCACTTTGCTGCTGCATCGGTCATAGGTTCATTGGCAGCCTCGGTCTCCCTAACGGAGGCGGCGCCGGTGCAAACCGCTAGGGACTGGTGGCACTCCACGCCGGCATCCCGCGGGCGGCACGCGAATGGCCCGAACTCGGCGAGCTGTTTGGCGCCTCGTTCGAATGGACGCCGTGGAGAAAGGCCTCGCTTCGCATCGAGTCTCCGGACCATGGCGTCAATGCTTACCGATCCCGTCAATCTCCTGGGACTGGAGATCTAGCCAAGCGGGATTTCAGATACCAGGCACAACACCGCGGGGAAATCACCATGAAACGGACTATCTTCATGCGACTCAGTTCCATTCTGCCCTTGCTGACAACCTCACAAACCGAACCGCAATCCTCGCAAATCAACAGGATCCGCATCCTGTTGGTGGGCGTGCTCGCCGCAACCGGCATCGCCGCCGCGGCGGAACCGGAGAAAGCGCCGACCAGGTTCGCCATCACCCGCGTCCAGCAGACGCCCTTTCTGGTCCCACTGGGCGGGAAGTTGAGATCCGAAACCGTGTTGACGATCGCCAATCCCGGTCCCGCGCGTCACGCGTGGGTGCGTATTACCGTGGCTGAAAAACGGGGCGGTGTCGAGAACCTCGGGGAGCTTGCTGTCGCCAACAACCTCAAGACCGTGCACGTGCCGGAACTCTCCATGGAGAAGGAGACCGTGACCTTCGAAGTCTTCGACCGCGAAGACTGCGCCGGTCAACCTCTGGCTGCCACGACGGTCCCGCAGCACAAGGTCCGACACTGGACGATCTATGTCAACCATGACATGCACCAGGACATCGGCTACACACGGTACCAGGAGGACCTGAAACGACCCACCTGGCCCGGATACCTCGACGTGGTATTGAAGGCCATGAGCGACAGCGATGGATGGGATGATGCCTCCAAAGCACGGTTGGGTATGGAGTCGTCGTTCACGATGTATGATGGCGCACTGACGGCGCGTAATGCCGACTGGATCGAGACCATCAAGAAGCGCGTCGCGGAACGGCGACTGGACTGGGGGTCCGGTTACGGAGACATCGCCCAGGAGAACATGAGCGCGGAAGAGTTGGCCCGATCGTGTTACTACTCGCGCCGCCACCTGCCGGATCTGCTGGGCGGCGGTTGTTCGTCCGTCGTCAACATGGCCGATAACAACAGTCTCTGTTGGTCAGTTGTCGATACCTTCCGCGAGGCCGGAATCAAGTACTATACCTTGCAACTGTGGGGGTGTGAGAACAGGCCGGCGCCCCTTCCCTATCTGTCCTATGTCGAGTCAAGCCGTTCTGGCCGTCGGCTATTGGTCGGCAACACGGGCGATTACACGAAAGAACCTTTCTCGCTGAAGGGGAAGGACCCTCAAGGTGTGCGCGACGCGGTGGAGAAAACGCTCCTGCGACTTCAAACAAGCAATTACCCCTACGATGCCGTTCTGTGCCAGTTCAGCAATAGCGATAACGGCAGGATTGATCCACAGGTCTATGAGCGCATCCGGAATTTCAACGCGATGGGATACGCCTATCCCAAAATGATCTGTGCCTTGCCGGAGGACTTCTACCGGCACATCGAGGGGTCTTTCGCCGAGGTTGTTCCGGTGGTCAAAGGGAATTTCGAGAACTGGTGGAATTACGGCATGGGCGCGGCGGCGTACGAGACCGCCGCGCACAAGGAAAGCCAGGACCCTTTGGCGGCAGGCGAGTTCTTGGCGACCATGGCGACGGTGCTGGGGGCGTCGGGGCGTTATCCCTACGAGAACCTGGCCGACGCGTGGCGGAACATGGCTCTCTACTGCGAGCATACCTTTGGAAGTCCCGACGGCAGTCTGAACAACCAGTGGTATTGGAAGCGCAACACCGCGCTGGCGGCCAGGACGCTGGCCGACAAGGTGATGCGCGAGTCGTTGGCGGCCGTCAGCTCAAGAATTCCGACCGCCGGCCCGACGATCGTGGTTTACAACTTCTTGCCGTGGAACCGGAATGATCTGACGCGAATCCCCCTGGCGAAACTGCCCAAGCACTTCGATCTGATCGACAATCAGACGGGCAAACCGGCGGCGTACGAATTGGTCGGCGAAAACGAGGCGGTGTTCGTTGCCACCGACGTGCCGGGCTTGGGATACAAGACCTTCAGGGTGACGGCGCGGACCGACGATCCGAAGTTCTCGGGGGGCGTCACCGTCGCCGGCAACGTGTTGGAGAACCGTTTCTTCAAGATTTTCTTCGACGGCACCGGTGCGATCGCCAGCATTCGCGACAAGATGCGTGGCGACGCCGAACTGGTGGACAAGGCCGCTCCCTTCCGTATGAATGAATTCGTTTATTCCCGGAACAAGGATGATCACCGGGTGGAGTCGGCCAAGCTTTCGGCCGTCGTCGGCCCCCTGATGGCAACCATGACTGCGGACGGCGCGTGCCAGGGAGTGGAAAGTCTGAAACGGAGCGTCGTGCTCTATGATGCGATTCCACGGATCGACTTTGTTCAGGATGTTGTAAAGTCACCGTCCGGATTTGGCATGAGCGCCGAGTCGAGCGGCAAGAATTGGCCGCGAGAGGAAGGGTATTTCGTCTTCCCGCTCAATGTTCCGAAGTTCCTTCTGCGCCACGAGATGCCGACGGGCAACGTTCGTCCGGTGGTTGATCCCAATCCGGGAACACCGGAACAGATACCCGGCACCTGCGCCGACCATTTCACGGTCAACCGTTGGATCGACGTGTCGAACCAGAGCGATTTCGGCGTGACCTTATCCCCCGTCGATGTCCCGCTGGTGATGTACGGAAAACGAACCGCGCGGAACTTCAACGTCAGTTACAAGGCCGCCAATCCGTGGATTTACAGCTACGCCTTCAACAATCTGTGGTGGGCGAATTGGCAGAAGACTCAACCCGGGCGCGTGGTGTTCCGCTATTCGCTGCGGCCGCATGGCGGGGCCGACTGGCTTGCGGGCGGCGCCCATCGGTTCGGGGCCGAGGTATGCAGTCCCTTGCGGACATGCGTCATCCCGGGACGGCAGGATGGCGTGGCGGGACTGAAAACGACCAATGGACAGTTCCTCAAGCTGGACCAGCCCAACGTTGTCCTGACCACCGCCAAACTGGCTGAGGCCAATGGGCAGGGCATCATCCTGCGTTTCAACGAAATCGAAGGTCGCAAGACCGAGGTGAGCGTCGACCTGGGCCTGTTGGCGCCCGCGGCCGTGATGCAGACCGACCTGGTCGAAAACGACCGCGGACCGTTGACGGTGAACCAAGGGGTCGTGACGTTCAGTATTGACGGATTCAGTTGGGCAACCCTGCGGGTGATGGGTGGCCGGATGCCGCCGGTCGTGGCGGGCATCTCGGCGGTTACTGCGGCCAAGGGCACCCAGGTGACCTGGACGGATCAGCAGGACGCTTCCCAGTTCGAGGTCTTCCGGGGCGCCAGCCCCGATTTCGAGGCCGGCGCCGGCAATTATCTGGCGACGGCCAGCAACAATCATTTCTACGACCGTCAGGTGGACAAGGGCGTCAACGGGAGATATTTCTACCGTGTACGGGCTGTTCGGGCGGGTAGCAAGGGACCGCTTTCCACGGCCGCCCAGGCCGCCGTGGGGGAACTGGTCGATACCATGCCGCCGTCGGCTCCGCGCGTATCGGCCCAAGCGTTGCGGTATGACAAGATCACCCTCAGTTGGGAGCCATCGACCGACAACGTGGCGATCAAGGCGTATGAAGTGTACCGGGATAATAAAAAAATTGCCGACGTCGAGCCGTTCTATCTGAGTTGGTACGATTTCGACACGGTTGCCGGCCAGGAGTATAGTTACACAGTCAAGGCGGTCGACGAAGCGGGGAATCGTTCGGAAGCGAGCCGGGAAAGTCGGGTTGGCACGCAGGGGTTCACCGTGCCCGATCCAGCGCGGCCGTCGTGCCCGGGCACGAATAAGAAGTAGATCGCGATTATTACGCCTGCACAGGAGAATCCAGGAGTTAGTTCCCGATGAAGTCGGTAAGCAGGCCGAGGATGCGCTGTTGGCGGACATCGCCAAGAGCAACGGCTTCTTGAGCACCGGGTTCATTGCCACTACGACAGCGTGCATGGCCGCATCGAAAGCAACTGGCAACGGCGCGGCCGGCAGTTTATAATGGACGTCACCGTTCCCGCCAATACCACGGCCACCGTTTTTGTCCCGACCACCCGCGCCGAAACGATCCTGGAGAGCGGCAACCCGCTGGCGCAGGCTGACGGCGTCCGATTATTGCGCGCTGAGCGCGAGCGTGCCGTGCTGAGCTGCGCGGCCGGCGTGTACCATTTCAGCGCGGCGCTACCGGCACGGGAAACAAGAGAGGGAGCTTCAGCAAGTCCATGAACGCACGCGACACTTTTCACGCCACCAAGAATTGCCGGCCCGCAGGCCGGCTGCCGTCGTCTTCCATGAACATGTTACTCGCGCTCGCCCTGGGCCTCGGTTCCGCCCTGGCAGCCGCTGATGCCGCGCAACCCGTTGCGAAGCCCTCACCGCCGAATGACCCCGCGGCATCGACGGTCTACATGGATAACGTCCATCTCGTCAAGAGCCCATCGAACTGGCACATGACCGGCACGGCAGGGTCCATGGCGATGGAGGCCGTGTTCGTCGGATCGTATTTCCGCGTCAAGTTCCATGGAACGGGCGTCGACATCCACGTGGATACCGCCGGACTGTCGGAATATCCCTGGGTTGGCTATCGAATCGACGATGGCGAGGATTCCGTCAATCTGTTGACGGCGGACCAGAAGGTCATCCGCATCTCGCGACTGCCTGTCGGCGAACACTCGCTCTTCGTGTTTTATCACGCTCGAAACAACTTCAATCAGAGGAACACCTGGGCTGACGCGCAAAAGCTGAGAATCCTCAGCCTCGCGTTCTTCGGCGGACGCGGGATACTTCCTTCGACGGCCAGACCATTGAAAGGAATTCTGTACGGCGACTCCATCACGGCCGGTCTCGCTTGCGGAGCGGCCCCGGGCGTCCGTTGCAGCGACAAATACGTCAACGGCGCTACGGCAAGCTACGCCTATTTTCTGGGAAATGGACTGAATGCCGAGTACGACCAGGCGGGATGCGGCGGCGACGGCTGGACCAAAGGCGGCGTAGGAGGGTTTCCCGGTTTCCAGAATGGCTGGAACTACAAGAAGGCAGGAGTCGCCCGAGATCTATCCCAACATGACTTCGTTACCATCTATCACGGGTACAACGACGGGAAAGTGCCCGATTCCGTGGTGGGTTCCATGATGGAGAAACTTCGCTCCGCGAACTCGAATATGTGGATATTTGTCATGGTTCCGTTCAGCGGTCGAAACAAGGCAGCCATTGTCAACGGCGTCGCCGATCATCTATCCAAGCATCCCGCGGAAACGAGAATCAAGGTCATTGACACTTCCGGAGTGCGGATCAAGACCGCCGACGGGATCCATCCGACTCCGGCGGGGGCTGAAGTTCTTGCGAAGTTCATGACTTCTTCAATCAAGGAATATCTGGCCGGTGAATCAAAGACCGCACCGGCGGCGGCTTCTTTCGGGAAACCATAGGAGAAACAATGATGCTCTACCGAATGTTTTTCGTGTTGGCAATGTTTCCAACCGCCGCATCGCTGATCGCCCAGGAAATCGGGCCGGACTTGACTGCCCGGTGGAAACAGGAGTTCAACCTGGTTCAGGAAGAAGTCCGGGTCCTCGGCGATAAAGCGTTGCCGCAGGAGTACGGCAAGACAACGGTCCAGGTGAATCTGCAGTCGCCCGTCGATGTCGTTTGCAGTCGAACGCAAGCGCTGTTGGACCGGATCGCCCAGTTGCCCGGCGCCCCGGCAATGGGGAAGCTCCAATCCGAGTTGACGGCATTGCGATCGCGCGCGGCATCCCATCCCGCCGACGAGGCTCTTTTCCTGGAAGTGTGCGCACTTCGACAGCGGATCGCACTCTCGAATCCGCTGATCGATTTCGACAGTTTGCTTTTCACGGCATACGAGGGAGATTCGCTCATTCACCTGCACAATAACGCCGCGGCGAGCGCGAAAGTGTGCGCCGGCGCCGGACTGTACATCGTCAGCGGCATCAAGTCCGGAAAATACAGCGTCGTCGACCTGTTGGAGAAGGCCCCGGTGACCAATGGACGCTATCAGGGCAAGATTCTCAGCAACAGGAATCCGGAATGGATGAATAAGGCCATCTTCAATTCTCTGGCGCTGTCCTATGACGCGAAGCAGATCGTCTTTTCGTGGGCTCAGGGGAAGCTTCCCAAAGGGAGCAAGGGGATCTGGAATTGCCGTGGTGGTTGGCTGACGCCAGAATCGTCACTGCACCTGTTCAAGGTCGGCACTGACGGCTCCAATCTCCAGCAACTGACCGATACCCGCGCGGCCAATGACTATCATCCATGCTGGCATCCCGACGGTCAAAGGATCATCTTCATCTCCGACCGGATGCTCAATAGCGAGCGATGCGGGGGGAATTCGGTGACGGGGAATTTGTTCATCATGAATGCCAACGGCGAGAATCTGTACCCGATCAGTTGGCACGAAACCAGTGAATTGAATCCAAGCATCGACAATAATGGGATGCTCGTTTACACAAGATGGGACTATGTTGACCGGCATCAGACGGCATACCATAACATGTGGATATGCTATCCGGACGGGCGGGATCCGCGGGCCTACCATGGTAACTATGGTGGACGGCAGTACCCGATGGCGGAAATCTTCATTCGCGCCATTCCCGGCAGCCAGAAGTACATGGCGCTGGCGTCCGGCCACCATTCGCAGCCGCAAGGAAATATCGTCCTGATCGATCTCACGCACAAAGACGGGGATGCCGGTCAGCTCACCACGTTTTGGCCGGGGATGGCCCTGAAGAGCGACGGTTGGCCCAACCGCAAGACCGACGGCGTATTGCAGAAGAATCATTGCGATCCCTGGCCGCTCAGTGAGGATTTTGCGATTGTCGGGCGGAATTCCGAGATTGTCTTGGTTGACAGATTTCGCAATGAAATCCTTCTTTACGACGCTGCCAAGGTGTTGATGGAGACCAACGGATTCCCGGTCCGGTTCCCGACGCCCCTGAAAGCCCGACCTGCGCCGCCGTGCATTGCGGACCGCACGTTTCAGGGAGTGAATCGTCCGAAGGCGCCCCCGGCGACCATTTCGGTGGTCAATGTGAATGAATCCGATTACGCATGGCCGCCCGACACGAAGATCACGGCGCTGCGGATTGTTCAAATACTTCCCAAACCCGCCGTGGTTGACGGCGATCCCGCACTCTCCGGTGAAATAGATTTGCCCCGTATCGGATACGCTTCGCAATCGTCGGCACGCATGATCTTGGGAACGGTGCCCGTGGAACCTGACGGGAGCGCCTATTTCGAGGCGCCGGTCGAACGCGAAATCTACTTCCAAGCGCTCGATGAGAAAGGGATGGCGGTCGCCACCATGCTTTCCGGGACCTATGTGCACCCGGGCGAGCAACTCACCTGTATTGGGTGCCATGAAGACAAATCGAAGGCCGTGGCGACCAAGGGAGTCAGAAAGGCCTTTCAAAGGCCGCCATCCCGGATTACACCCGACGTTGACGGATCTTGTCCGTTGACCTATCACCGTCTTGTCAAAATGCCGGTCTTCGACAAGAAATGTCTTCCCTGCCATATCAAAGAAGGCAAAGGGATTCAAGATTTCAGTTACTGGAAATCTCCAGACGATGAGATGCGCAAGAATAAGAGCAAGAAGATTGATTGCGCGGGAGACATTCATAAATATGTCCGTTACTATGAACTGGTCGGTGGTCGATCGACTCCCAAAGAGAGACTCGCCTATGGATCTCCGCTGCTGAAGTATCTCGATCCGAGTCATTATGGCGTCGCCCTTTCCGCGGAGGAGTTCCATCGCGTGACGTTATGGCTTGACGCGAATTCGCTTGAATTGGGGACATTCGATCTCATGAAAGAGCGCATTGACAAACAACGGAAAGGTGAAGTGGTATGGCCGTCCGGACCGCCCTTGTATGAGGGCGTCAACTATTACGGCGTGGACCCCGCGAATCCCACCGGAGTGCAACGGCCAGTACCATGACCTGCGGCCTGCCCGGGCGGCAAGTGTCTCGGGTTTCCGTGGTCGGTACCGTCCGGGACAATCTCTCGGAAACCGTCCAAGGGCCGTGAACGGATACCATTCCACTTCGAACGGTAAACTGAACCTAAAGGCTAAACACCAGAAGGAGCCTGACCATGATGATGCAAAAAACGCGGAATTGCTTGGGATTGGTACTGCTGTGCATTGGATCGAACCTCGCGGCAGTGGCGACGGCCGCCGAGGAACCGGCGGTCGGCTCGTTGACATGCGAGTTCATGACCGATCCCTATGGGGTTGAAGCGCCCAACCCGTCGCTCGGATGGAAAATGGAATCAACAGTGCGCGCACAAAAACAAACCGCCTATCACGTCCTGGTGGCAAGCAACCGGGCGAACCTGGACCTCAACGAGGGCGATGCCTGGGATAGCGGCAAGGTGGTTTCGGAACCTACGGCATATATCCGGTATGCTGGCGCCACACTTGTCGCCGCAAAACGGTACTACTGGAAAGTCCGCGTCTGGGACAAGGACGATCGGCCCACGGCCTGGAGCACGCCCGCTCTCTGGGGAATGGGTTTGTTGGCTCCCACGGACTGGCACGGTCAATGGATCGGCGGCGACACCAGCAAGGAGGTCCAGAAAGCGGCATTGCTCTTGCGAAAAACAATCTCCCTGAACAAGAAGATCAAACAGGCCACCGTTTTCATCAGCGGCCTGGGTTGGAGCGAACTGTACGTGAACGGCTCCCGCGTGGGTGATGATGTCCAATCGCCCAGTATCGCCAATTATCAATTTCGCGTGCCCTATCTCGTCTACGACATCACAAAGATCCTGTCCAGTGGTCCGAACACCATCGGCGTGCTCTTGGCCAACGGGTACTACAGTCCTGGTGGTGGTGGTTTGGTTTGCAAGTGGTCGAACGATAAGAAGTTGCGACTGGATCTGTTGGTGGAATACGAGGATCAAACCAGCGAGACGATTGTCTCCGATCCGAGTTGGAAATGGTCGCTGGGGGAGTACACCAGTGCGGAGTATAACAGGGCTGTGGATATTGACCTTGGACAGATCAAATCTGGATGGGACACGTCCACGTACGACGACGCTGCCTGGCAGGCAGTCATGGTGAAGGAAGCGCCCGGTGGAGTCATGTCGTCCATTCCGCATCCACTGACGCAGGTGATCGGGTCACTGACGCCGACGATCGCCAAGGGTGGTGTTTTCAAATTGCCGAAGGATTGTTATTACACTGGATATCCATGGCTGCGAACGCAGGGAAAGAAAGGACAGCAAATAAAAATTGGTGCGGGTGTGAAATCCTCGGCGGTTTTGCAGGGCGGACAGGCAACCGAGGAAATCGATCCGCGATTCACCTACCATACGGTGAACAGGTTTACGGTTACCGGTTTGACGCAGGCGCCCAAACCGGAAGATGTGCAATGGCGGTGCGTCGGTAACGGTCTACGGCCAGTCGGTGGCTTTCTGTGTTCGGATGAAACGCTGAATTATCTTCACGACTCCGTGGTGCGGCAACTTCGCAACGCATTCATCCACGGTATCGTTATCGAATCCGCCGAAAAAAGCAATTGGTTGATTGAACCGAACAACTTGCTTGAGTTGTCGATCTTCAACTTCGACTCGCTGGCATTCTATCGTAAACTCGAATGGGACATCCTCGCCTGGCAGCAGTCGCCCAAGGAAGGGATGCCACCCTCGGTCACGCCAGCAAAGTCTTGGTATGGTGGTTGGAACTCCATGTGGCAAGGCGGAACCGTGATGCGAATTCCACCGCAGTTGTACCAATACTATGGCGCCATCGCCATTCCAGCGGAGTTTTATGACGGCATGAAGGTCACCGTGGAGTGGATGCGGACAAAGGCTCCAGGCCATGGGTGGGAGGGACAGAAGGACCACAATCCACCGAGCGCGCCAACGGGCGACCTCGCGAAGAAATTGATCGACGAACCGACAAAGGAACTGATCGCCACGATCGGTTATTACGACTATCTGCGGGGCATGAGCGAGATGGCAACGGCACTGGGTAAACAGGATGACGCGACAACCTACGGCCGGTTGGCTGAGACAGTCAAGGAAGCCTACAACCGGCGCTTCTTTGATGCGGCGACGGGCATCTACATCGATCCGAGCGACCATAACATTCCGAAAGAAGGCAAAAAGATGTACCAGACGATCCAGGCCATGGCCTTGTGGTTCGACCTGGTGCCGGCCGGTCATGAAACGCAAGTCCTCAATCAATTGGTCGCGAGTCTCCACACCCCCGGCATGGCGGCGGGGAAATATGATTTGAATACAGGATTCGTGGGAACCCGTTACCTGATTCGCGCCTTGGTGAAGTTTGGGCGGACGGACGAGGCATTCAACCTGACTCGTAAGACCGAATATCCATCCTTCTTCACCACCTGTCGCAACGGAGTGTTCTGGGAAACCTGGTGTACTTACCGCACGCAATGCACTTTGGCAGCGGGTATTGATTTCCTCATGGAGGAAGGACTGGCCGGCATCCGTCCCGATCCGACTTCGCCCGGGTTCAAACATTTCATACTCAAACCGGAACCGGTGGCCGACGTGAGTTGGGTGGAATCTCACCACGAAAGTCCCTACGGACGGATCCTCAGCAACTGGAATCGCGAGAACAAGGACAATCTCCTGACGTGGGATATCGTGATTCCAGCCAGTAGCAGCGCCACGATCTTTGTGCCGACCACCGACCCTGAGAGCGTCAAGGAAAGCGGTTCGCCCGCGCGCAACGCAACGGGCGTGAAATTTCTTCGGACGGAGGAAAATCGCGCGGTGTATGCCGTGTCGGCAGGCGTTTACCGATTCACTTCCCGGTTTCCCTCGGTCCCGGCGGCGGTCAAAGGAGTGCCAATTC
This sequence comes from Thermoguttaceae bacterium, assembly GCA_050014815.1. Lineage (GTDB taxonomy): Bacteria > Planctomycetota > Planctomycetia > Pirellulales > Thermoguttaceae > JBEKCP01. The sequence goes on from JBEKCP010000009.1 coordinate 18,291, forward strand.
CGTTCTCACAGATGAAGGCATCCGCGACGAGTTCCCAGGATGCAACTTGTTCACCCGACAAGGCAATCGACGGTGATCGTGGGACGTGTTGGTTGTCTTCCACGAATGAACCCACATCGCCGGCAATCACGTTGGATTTGGGCGGACGATATACCATCAACGAGTTGCGGTATCTTCCTCGTCAGGATGATGCGCCGACTGGAAAGTCAACGCGATTGAAGGGTGTCGTGTACCATCGTTCTGATAATGATACTACTGGGATCACGCGGTATAAAGTGTACGTCAGCACCAATGGGACGGAGTTCCAGGAAGTCAGCAGTGGTCGCTGGCGCGACGAGTCGGGCGAGGAACGAATCGCTCGTTTCAAACCGGTATCAGCCACCCACGTCAAATTGGAAGCCGATCTCCATGTGGAAGTGATGGTTGATCAGGATGGCCGCAACGTAGCATTAGATCCGACCCGTAGCAACGTCTCCGTTGGCGAATTGACCGTCATGCAGATCGACACGCCGGCGAAAGGAACCAAACCATGACAACCAGAACGATCGTTATCCTGTTGACAGGACTGTTTGTTGGCACCATCACCGTCAGCGCAACAGAACCAAGAAACGCGCCGGCCAAATGCGCCATTATCCAGGTCCAACAGACATTTCTGATCGAGGAGCAACCGCATGATTAGCTGCCAAAGAATAACCCAGCCGCACCAAGACAGGATCCCTCTCCTGAACCGCCTGACCTTGGCAGCCCTTCTTCTCCTGTTGACCGGTTCCGGAGTCATTGCCGGCGACATTCCCGCCGGGCCGGCGAAGGCGGTGGAGCCCCAGGGCATCGTTTACGATCGGGGAACGCTCGATCGCGTGGCAATCCAGTTACGACATCTGTCGGCGCTGAAACAGAGTGTCGATGCGGAACAGCGACAGTACGATGTTCTGCGTCAACAGATCCAGAAATCGGATCCGAAAAACGCCACGGACCTTCAGGTGCAGGCGGCGCGCCTGGAGCGGGCGTTGTTGTTGAAGGATCCCGACATGGCCGGTGTCGATCGCATTCTCTTCGTGCGGCGCAAAGGTGGTGAAAACTTTTGGAATCACTTTTCCTGCCTTGCAGCAATAGGTCCGACGTCGGATGCCTTGTGCGTTCTCACTTTGTCAACGGGGGCTGTCGAAACGCTCTATGAGACCGAGCTTGGGATTTTCGATGTGAATCTGCATTGGGATGGAAACAAGGTTCTTTTCTCATCAAGAAACGAGAGCGGGAAGAAGGGGACTTGGGCAGTCTGGGAATTTGACCTTACCACCCGGGCCGCACCTCGGCGGGTCAGTCCGTTTGATGAGAAAGATGTACATTGGATGGATGCATGCTATCTGCCCAACGACGAGATTATTCTCGCCGGAACCGCTGCTTTCTCAGGCGTTCCTTGTGTCGGTGGAATCAATATGACTTGTAATCTCTATCGTTTGGATCCGAAAAGCGGTCGCGTACGACAACTCACGTTCGATCAGGATGTTTCGTCGTATCCGATGGTTCGGCAGGATGGTCAGATCATGTACATCCGCTGGGAATACATGGACACGCCACATCAACACAATCGCCAATTGTTTACCATGCGACCCGACGGATCCGTTCAACGTTCGCTCTTCGGCAGCAATATGGTCTGGCCCACCTCAATGGATTACCCCAAGGATATCCCCAATGAACCAGGGAAGATCATCACCATCGTCAGTGGTCACCATACTCCACGAGTGGGGGATTTAGTATTACTCGACATGAATAGAGGCGGAGGAGAGGCCCGAGCGGCGGTGGCTTTCTTTAACGATCCGTCACGACGAGACGGTTTTGTTCCGTCGCCAGACGACAACATCAATTGGGATGGAGGAGGCATCAATAACAAATTCGTACATCCCTGGCCCTTGAGTAGTCAACGCATTCTTGCCTCCACAATGGGAAGAAGAGAAACGAGTTATTCGTTGGTATTCGTATCTCGACCGGTCACTGGCGATCCCGATCTGGTCATGCCACTTCTGAATTTTAATGGGAGGAATTGTCTGCAACCTATACCACTTCTGCCTCGTCGTCGGCCACCGGTTATCCCCGATATGGTTGATCTGAATCAGGATTTCGGCATTGTGATGGTTCAAGATGTGTATCAGGGTAAAGGTTTGGAAGGAATCCCTCGTGGGATCATCAAGTCGTTGCGATTGATCGAACCCTATTACCTACCGTTCGGCGGTGCTAAGAATTTCGCCTGTGGCGTTGCGGGACCTTGGGATTGCCGCCGCATCGTTGGAACTGTTCCGGTTGAAGAGGACGGTTCCGCATCATGGAAGGCTCCCGCCAACGTACCGCTCGCGATTCAGGCGCTGGACGCCGAGGGCAAAGCCGTGGCGATCATGCGTTCGTGGTACACCGTAATGCCCGGCGAGAAAATTTCCTGTGTCGGTTGCCATGAACGCGCGAATGATGTTGTCAAAACCTCCAAATCATCTCAAGCACCTATGCGTACACCATCCGATATTCGTCCCTGGTATGGTCCGGCGCGCGGATTCAGTTTTGTTCATGAAGTGCAGCCCGTTTTGGATCGATTCTGCGTCGGTTGCCATGACGGAAGCAGACCAGACCGATCCGATTTTCGTCCCTCGGACAAGTTGATCTTTCCCAACATTTGGGGACAACCGACCACTTTCGTCCAACGCGGAAAGCCGCCAGCAACCGTCAGTTGGGATACGGCTGGTTGGGGTTTTCCAAAGGTCTCTCCCGCCTATTACGCTCTCCAAGCCTATGTCCATCGCCCTGGTCCTGAAAGCAATATCGGACTGCCTCTGCCCATGGAGTGGCACGCGGATACCAGCGATCTGATACAAATGCTCAAGGCCGGACATCATGGAGTTGTCCTCGACGCCGAAAGTTGGGATCGTCTGATAACCTGGATTGACATGAACGTTCCATTTCATGGCAACTATGGCGGCAGTGAGTCACTCCAACGGCGTCATGAATTGTGGACCAAGTATGCCAAGGCTCGTCCCGATCTGGAAGTGTTGCCGCCGACACCCGCGCCCGTCGCTTTCCAGGCGCCGAAAATAAATCCGAACAAACCGGACCAAAACCTTTCTGTTCGCGGATGGCCTTTCTCCGCCGAGACGGCGGCCCAAAAGATCAAGGAGACGATCACCAGTCGCAATCACAAACCAGAACTGATATGTGATCTTGGCGAAGGCGTTACCCTGCGTCTGGTGCTGATCCCCGCCGGATCATTCGTGATGGGTAGCCGCGAGGGTTACGACAACGAGTATCCGTGCACAGACGTGAAGATCGCAGAACCATTCTATCTCGGCGTCGCCCAAGTTAATAATGAACAGTATGCCCGATTCGATCAGGCCCACGACAGCGGCTATCTTAGTCAGTACGGATACGGCCAATTCAGCCGGGGACTATCGGCCCGCAATCCCAAGCAACCCGTCATCCGTGTGAGTTGGAATCGAGCGCGGGCTTTTTGCACGTGGTTGAAAACGAAAACCGGTCTCGACGCCGACCTTCCCACTGAGGCTCAATGGGAATGGGCCTGCCGTGCCGGCACTGCGACGCCGATGTGGTACGGAGGAACCGATCAACCTTGGGTGGAAGGAGAACGACGCTTTGATAATCTGGCTGACAGTTCGATCAAGGGATTTCTCATTCGGGGCGGAGAAAAGACGTCGCTGTTTATGCCCCACAATGACAAAGTCAATGATCTCGCTGCTGGTCCCGTGCCATCAGTGGGAGCATATTGTGAAACCTGGGAAAGGCATCCGATTGCCATCCCGGCCACGGGATTTGTGGCCAACCCCTTCGGTCTTCTCAACATGCACGGCAACGTTCGCCACTGGACCCGCAGTCTGCTACGACCCTACCCGTATCGGGCGGACGACGGGCGTGAAGATATTCAAACAGAAGGAGTCCGGGTGGTGCGTGGCGGATCATTTTATGATCTTCCGAACCGGGCGACGTCCTCGTTTCGAATCGGCTACCCATCCTGGATGCGTCCCTGGAATGTCGGGTTTCGGGTCATGGTAAACGTTCCTGTTCCGGGAAAGTCGCCGTGGAGAATCGTGACTGTCAACGATCAGGCACACGACTCCTGACGGAAGCCAGTCGTTGACTGTACAACAAGATGAGATACATCCGACCCCAGCCGGGGCGAAAGTGCTCGCCGATCTGATGATTGCCAAAATTAGACCGTACCTCATTCCGAACCAAGGAGTAAAGCCGTGATTGCCCACTCAGGAATCGCTCGACCGCGCCACGACAGGGTTCCTCTCCGGAACGGCCTGACCTTGGCGTCCCTTCTTTTCCTGTTGACCGGTTCCGGGCTCATTGCCGGCGATGTCCCCGCCGGACCGGCGAAGGCGGTGGAGCCCCAGGGCTTCGTTTACGATCGGGGAACGCTCGATCGCGTGGCAATGCAGTTGCGGCATCTGTCGGCGCTGAAACAGGGTGTCGATGCGGAACAACGACAGTACGAGGGCTTCCGTGAACAGGCAAAGAAAGCGGATCCGAAGAACGCCCCCGATTTCGAGGCGCAGGCGGCGCGTTTGGAGCGGGCGCTGCTGTTGAAGGACCCAAGCATGGCCGGTATCGACCGCATCCTCTTTGTGCGACGGAAGAGCGGCAAGGGGTGTTTCAATTACTCCGCCGAAAAAATGCCGGCCAACTGGGTCAATCTGTCGATTGTGGATGGGTCGAAAGACGCCTTGTGCGTTCTCACGCTATCGTCGGGAGCGGTCGAGACGCTGTACGAAACGGATCAAGGCATTCACGAGGTGAATCTGCACTGGGACGGCGGCAAAGTTCTGTTCTCTTCGCGGGTCAATGGCGCATGGGCGGTCTGGGAATTCGATCTCGCGACCCGGGCTGCGCCACGACGGGTGAGTCCCGCGGATGAACCGGGCGTGCATTGGATGGATGCGTGCTATTTGCCCAACGACGAGATCATTCTCGCCGGGACCGCTGCCTTCCAAGGCGTTCCCTGTATCGACGGATCCGGATTGACCTGCAATTTGTATCGTCTCGATCCCAAGTCGGGTGGGGTCCGGCAACTCACTTTCGATCAGGAACAGACCTGGAATCCGACCGTGCTCGAAGACGGTCAAATAATGTATGTCCGCTGGGAATACATGGACACGCCGCATCCGTTGAACCGCCAGTTGTTTACCATGCGGCCCGACGGGACCGTTCAGCGGTCCCTGTTCAAGAGCAACATGGTCTGGCCCACGTCGATGTTTTTTGCCCGGCCGATTCCGAACGAACCGGGAAGGGTCGTCGCCGTGGTCAGCAATCATCATGGAAAGGCCCGGCGAGGCGACCTGGTGCTCTTCGACTTGCATCGCGGCGGCGGAGAGGGGAAGGCTGCCGTGGCCTTCCTCGCCGACGCGGAACGACGCGACGGGTTTGTTCCTCCTATTGCCGATAGCGTCAATTACGACAACGGCCTGGTGAAGGGGAACTTCCTGCATCCGTGGCCGTTGAACGGCCGGCAGTTTCTGGCCGCCTCGGGAACACGATTGGTCCTGATATCGCGCCCGGCTGCCGGCGACCCCGATCTGGTTACGCCGCTCTTGGACATCATAGGAGAGACTTGCCTGGAGCCCATTCCGCTTCGTCCTCGTCGCCGACCGCCGGTCATTCCCGACACGGTCGATCCGAATCAAGACTTCGCCGTCGTGATGGTCCATGACGTGTATCAAGGCAAGGGATTGGAGGGCGTTCCGCGGGGAACGATCAAATCTCTCCGCTTGATCGAACCATACTACCTTCCCTTCCGGGTCGCTCCCAAACTCGGCGTGGCCGGTCCGTGGGACTTGCGCCGCATCGTGGGCACGGTCCCGGTCGAGGAGGACGGCTCGGCGTCATGGAAGGCCCCGGCCAATGTGCCACTTGCCATCCAAGCCCTGGATGCCGAGGGGAAAGCCGTGGCGATCATGCGTTCGTGGTATACGGCAATGCCCGGCGAGCGGGTCTCCTGCCTGGGATGCCACGAGCAACAACAGGACGTTCCCCGGATCTATGGACCGAATAAGGCATCCGTCCGTGCGCCGTCGGACATCCATCCTTGGTATGGTCCGTCGCGAGGTTTCAGTTTCGTTCACGAGGTACAACCGGTTTTGGATCGGTTTTGCCTCGGCTGCCACGACGGGAGCAAGGCTGGTCGGCCAGATTTCCGAGCTGCGACGAAGCTGGTTCAGCCTGGCGGTTGGGGAAAGCCCCAGGTGACTCCATCCTATCAAGCCTTACAGGCCTACGTGCGCCGACCCGGCCCGGAAAGTAATATGGAACTCCACTTGCCCATGGAATGGCATGCCGATACCAGCGATCTGATTCAAATGTTCAAGATCGGACATCACGGGGTTGAACTGGATGCCGAGGCTTGGGACCGCCTGATAACCTGGATCGACATGAACGTTCCGTTTCACGGCAACTACGGGAGCAATAAGAACAGTAATTCACTCCAGCGGCGGCAGGAATTGTGGGCCAAATACGCCAAGCCCCGTCCCAATCTGGAAGTATTGCCGCCGCTTCCGCCGCCAGTCCCCTTTCAGTCGCCAAGAACGACCCCGAGTAAACCGGACCAGAAACTGCTTGTGGACGGATGGCCATTCTCACCCGAGACGGCGGCCGGGAAGGTCAAGGAGGCGATGGCCGACGGCAATCTCAAGTCGGAACTGGTCTGTGACCTTGGCGAGGGCGTCACCATGCGCCTGGTACTGATCCCCGCCGGAACCTTTGTGATGGGCAGCAACGAAGATTACGACAACGAGTATCCTTGCTCGGTGGTGAAGATCGACAAACCTTTCTATCTGGGCGCCACGGAAGTTACCAACGAGCAGTACGCCCGCTTTGATCCGGCCCATGAGAGCGGATACCTTAGTCAATACGGGTATTTTCAGACCACTCGCGGTCTGTCGGCCCGCGATCCCCAACAGCCGGTCATTCGCGTGAACTGGAATCGGGCACGGGCTTTTTGCGATTGGTTGACGGCCAAGACCGGTCTCCATGCGGATCTGCCGACCGAGGCCCAGTGGGAATGGGCCTGCCGGGCCGGCAGCACCACGCCGATGTGGTACGGGAGAAGCGATCAGTCCTGGGTGGATGGCAAACGACGATTCGATAATTTGGCCGACAGTTCCATCAAAGAACTACTCGTCCGCGACGGCGGGACGAAAACACCCCTGTTCATGCCCCACGACGACAAGGTCAACGACCGCTGCGGCGGACCGGCCCCGGCCGCCGGGTTCGAGGCCAACCCTTTCGGACTGGTCAACATGCACGGCAACGTGCGCGAATGGACCCGCAGCCTGTTGCGGCCGTATCCCTACCGCGCGGACGACGGGCGCGAGGACGTCCAGGCGCAAGAAGCGAGGGTGGTGCGCGGCGGCTCCTTCTACGACCTCCCGCACCGGGCGACTTCCTCGTTTCGGATCGGCTACCCATCATGGATGCGTCCCTGGAATGTCGGGTTCCGGATCATGGTGACTGTCCCAACCCAAGTGAAGACATCATGAGCCCACGTGACTGCCAACGATGACACCTTCAAGGAAACCACGTATGCACAAAAACATCACACTCATCCTCTTTGCGGTTCTGGTGACGGGGAGCCAAATGGCCTATGCGGCGGATGATCCAATCTCCGCAGTCAACCTCGCACTGAACCGGCCGGTCAAATCGTTCTCGTCGCTTGGCGATCTGCCCGATACTCAGCGAGACACACAAGGGAGATACAAGTCATGCAACTGATTAAGTGGCGGGAGATGGTGTGGACAGTCTTGGCAACGGCAGTCTTCGGCATGCCTGGGATAGCTGACGGAGCGAAAGGCGACCGTGGAGGCGACCGGGCCAAGACCGCCGAGGAACCGGCCGACTTCTACGATCTGCGAAACTCGGAGTATCGGCTGAGCCTCGGCAGGCAGACGATCAGGCTCTTCTGTCGCAGCGGCCGGTTCACCGCAGGCGATGTGCCCGGTATTCAGGACCGGCTGGGCGTCGCCGTGGATGCCAGGAACCTCAAGCTCGACGGTGCGAGGATCACAGGACAGCTCGCCATCGGTTCCCCGGACAGACCCGTCTACCAGTTGGAGGCCACCGTCAGCGGCGGCCGGGTTACGGGAACCTGCGTCGATGGCAAAGGCACTAAGGGCCAGATCACGGGTCGGCTGAGCTTTCCCATCGCCAGCCAGGAAAGCATCGCGTGGTTCGAGACCGCGCGGCTGGGCATCGGCATGCACTGGAGCATTTCGTCGGTCAAGTACTGCGGCAACTCGCCCAGTTGGCCGATGCAGGGCAGCGGCGGCAAGCCCGGCGTTCCGAAGGAACTATACGAAGGCCAGATGAAGGAGTTCAAGGCCCAGAACTTCGATCCCGCGGCCTGGGCCAAACTCTTCAAGGAAGCCGGCGCCCAGTACTTCATCCCTTACGTCAAGCACCACGACGGTTTCTGCATGTGGGACACGCAAACCCATGACTACAAGGTCACGAAGACTCCTTGCGGCCGGGATGTCATTGGCGAACTGTACGCGGCTTCTCGCAAGGAAGGGCTCAAGATCGGGGTGCGATTCTCGCAGGCCGATTGGCACATCATGCCGTTGGATATGTGGCCCGGCGGGGCGGGCCTGCACGCCCGTTTGCACGGCCTGGACTTGCAGGAACTGGCCAGGCACTTCGGCAAGGACGGCGCCGAGGCGGCTAAACTCAGCGTCAAGTTCCCCGACAACAGGACAGCAGAGGTCACGAGGCAACAGTTCGAGAAACTGAAAGTCTACGAGAACGTCTGGGCCCAGTACCGGCCGATGATGATGAAGCAGTACGAGGAATTGCTCACGAAATACGGCAAGATCGACCTGATCGGCGGCGACGGCGGATATCCGGTGACCACCGACGAGCAGTTGGAGATGGCCAAGAAGTTCCGTCAGTGGTCCCCCGGCATCCTGTTCGGCCAACGGGTATTCTTCAACTGCCCGGTGGTTGACGACGCCTTGGTCTTCGAGTGGGGCGGCGAACGGCCGAAACCCGGGGAGCGCGTCTATTCGATCGGCGCACGAGTTCCGGAGGTCTGGCAGAGTTACACCGGTTGGGGCAACGGCCCGCGCCGCGGCGACGCCAGCAAACCGATTCTCGACCTGGTGACTGAGCAGGACGTGGACAGCAAGGGACCGATTGCGGTGGGGCTGCTCGTGCGATGCGCGTCGCTAGGATGGAACCTGCTTTATGACATCGGCCCGCACGACACGGGCGATCTGGCGGCCGTCAACGTCGCCCAGTTGCGCGCATTGGCGAAGTACATGAAGGTCAACCACGAATCGATCACCGGCACCTGGGGCGGCCCGTACCAGCCGTGCTGGTTGACAACGTGCAAGGGACCGCTCAAAGGTACGGAGCGTGGTTTTGTCTGGGGCACGACGCGCAAAGACGATCGCATCTATCTCCACGTGACCGATTGGAATGGCAGTGAGTCGGTCGAGTTGCCTCCATTACCGGGTCGGAAGATCGAGTCCAGCGCCTTGTTGGCCACCGGTGAGAAAGTCGCCTGCGAACGGACGGACAAAGGCATCCGTGTGACCGTACCGACTGCGAAACGGCAATGGGTGGACACGGTCATCGTGTTGAAACTGGACGGTTCCGCCGAGGAACTGCCGATCATCGACGTTCCGGCCATAGAGCCGGTGGAAAAGTAATCTCATCGCTATGTATCGGAGAATTCACCAACCATTTCAGACAACCGCATTGAGAAAGGACCAACCATGAGGCGAAGCACCAAGACTTCTTGTCGGACGACCTCGGCCGGTAACGCGACAGTCCGGGTCGCCGCCGCTGCACTGTTTCTGGCGTTTTTGTTGCCGCACTCGGGCATTGGCGACATCCATGCCGCCGAACCGCCTGCCGGCGCCGCGCCCAAGATCGCGCACGACTGGCCGAGCTACCTGGGCGCCAACGGCGCGTTCAGCGAGAGTTCAGGCGTACAACTCATCGACGACATGACCAAAGTCCGGCTGCTGTGGCAGAGCGAAGAGAAGGGCATCGGTTTCGGCAAGGCGGTCTCCGGCGCCGGGAAAGGCGGCTTTGCCGAGGGCACCGGGCTGGCCTACGGCGGCGAGGCAAGTCCCATCGTGGCCGGCGGCCTGTGATCCAGTTCTACACCACGCCCTGCGGTGAAGCGACGTGGGCCAAAGGCGAACAGCTCATGGGCGCGAACTTCAAGGAGTTCGCGCATTTCTGGAAGGTGTCGGCCGATGAAATCGTCATCGCCATGGATGCGGTGACCGGCAAGACGCGGTGGAAGCAGGTCTTCAACGACAAAGGAATCAACATCTGCCCCGGCAAGCGCGGCGGTTTCGCGGTAACGCCCTGCGCGGCGGACGGCAAGGTCTTTGCCATGGGCACCATGGGGCGGCTCTACTGCCTCGATTTGGCAACCGGCAAACCGGTCTGGGAGTCGGCGGTCGACTCGATTCTTCGTGCAGTGGAAGAATACAAGGCCCAGGGCATCAAAGACCGCAAAGCCGATCGAGAACGTCCCCACAGACCGTACGGATTCCTGCTGGTGGTCGATGGCATACTCCTCGTGCATAATTGGTCGGGCGGCCTGATCGGGATCGATGCCGCCACGGGCAAACAACTTTGGCAGGCGCCGGGGTGCCTTTCCGGGTTCAACTGCCCGGCGCCGGTCAAGGTGAACGGCAAACAGTACATCGCCTGCGTGAACGGATCGGGCGAAATCCGGATGCTGGACCACAAGACGGGCAAGGTCTTCTGGACCCACGCCCTCAAGAGCCAGCACCTGACGCAACCGGTCTTCGGTGACGAATGTCTGATGGTCTTCGAACCGCATCCCGATGGCGCACGAATTGGAAACACCTTGAACAAAGTCGCAAACTCCACCGGTGTCCTGGCCGGGTATCGATTGACGGAAGAGGGCGCGGCACGCGCCTGGGTTCTTCCCTCTCGGTACATGCTCTATCTCGGTCTCGACAGCGGGCCACGGCGGAAGATCGTGGTGCGTAACGGACTGGTCTACCATGTTTGCGATCTTGCCCGATCCGCAAATGGCACCACCAGCAGCCAAGAAAAGCATCTGGTGATTGTTCGTGAAAAAGACGGCCAGATCGTGAAAGAAGCCGACGTCAACGGTTGGAACCCCTATCTGTGGGGCGACCGCCTGATTACCGTGACCGACATCCAGCACCGCCCGCGCGCCGCCAATGCCGAGGTCTGGCAGATGTACAATGCCGATCCGGCCGACTTCAAACCGCTCGGCGCCGGTTGGCACGTGAACGGCAATCCGCCCGTCCATTTGGCCACGGGCGGTTACGAAGTGCCCGTGCTGGAACCGTTTGCCGACGGACTGTTCTTCTGCCGCGTGTGGGGCGGTATTCGCTGCTACGATCTTCGACATTGAGTCGGACGGGCGTTGACAAGTAATTCACCGCCAAATAGACTGGACGAAGCGGTGCAATACAGCCTTCCCGCCGCGCCGCCCAGCCATTTTCCCTCCATGTATGTCCAATAACCCCCTGCCAAGCTCATGGGGGAGCTTGACGTACCCAAAGGCCGTGGACGACTGCGAGATGGTCAAGTTCGCCGCGAACGATTACATTGCCGTTCCGGGCATGATTTTTCGGAATGTTTCCGAGACCCGCCGGCGGCGACCGGTAATACCAAGCAGAGGAGCACAGCAATGAAGTGGATCGCAGCAAGTGTGATGGGCATCGCGGCCATGACCGCGCTGGCCTCAAGGGCCGAGGCGGCCGAGGAGTATCATGCATTCACGCTGGTACTGGACTCGCCGCCCGACGGCGGTTTTGACCGGCCTCAATGGACCTTGGAAGGCGGGTTCGTCAAAGGCGTGGCCCAACTCGAAAAGACGCTCGTCAAGCAACCCCCGAATGCGTTTCGTTTCAGCACCATTCGGGAAGGTACACTGACCTTGGATGGCAAGGGGTTGAAAGGGCAATTC
>JBEKCP010000010.1:0-29596 GCA_050014815.1 Thermoguttaceae bacterium
TCATTAACCCGAGGTATCGCGGCGTAGCGAAGGGATAACTTGAGGAACCGAATGCGTTAATCGCGCACGTTCGGGTCTGTGGGAGCCCCGGGCGGGAAACCGCCCCGGGGCCACCCGGTCCTTTTGCCCTTTTGCCCCTTCGCTCAGCATCGCAAGGTCCATTGGCAATTCGCCGTAGCCGATGCACGAACCGCGGCTATATCCCGTGATCGAACCTGTCAACAATTGATTGGCGGACGACTAGATTTTCCTAGAGTTCCAAACCTTTCGCGGTGCCGTTGGAACCGGACGCCCGTTTTCCGTCTTATCGGTCTTCGGTCGCCGACCCTCGATCACGACCCCTTTATCGGTCACGATTTTCTCGCTTTCCATGGCCGCCCTGCGGACCCTGATTGTGTAGCGGGCCGCCACGCCTTTCTTTTCACCACGCGGAGCAAATTGGAGCAAATCCTTCTCCGCTCCCGTTGGAACGAAAACAGAATCCCCCTGCTTTACGAGGAACTGAACGGACGATGGCTCGGTCGTGTGGAATACGTTGGTAAACTTGCCCACGCCCCGCCCAAGAACTTCGCCCTCGCCCAACAGCGTCTCCGTCTCGGCCCTCAGTAACTCAGAAACCTTATATGCACCACCGCTCTCCTCCACCCGAACTCCTAGGGTGATGGCACCTGAGTCGGAAACGCTGGCTTTCACCACATGTGCCGTTACGCCGTCTCTAGGAGCGCAACCGGCAAAGGAACCGACCAGGAGGCAAAGGCCTGCCGCCGTTGACCATGCGCATTGTCTACGTTGCGCACGCTGACCAAACCGATGGGTCACCATTCAACCACCTCCGTCAATTAAGTTTCCCTGGGGAGCCGCGACTCACGTTCATCGAGTCGCGGCCCCCACCCAGCGTAGGTCGTCCATGACCGGAATTACCGGGAGTTCCACTCACGGCCTGACAGCCGTCACGGGTCAACGTACTTGCAGGTGACCGTAATCTCTGTCCCGTTTCCCGTATCCTTCTTGTGGTCACTGGAGTACACCGTGGTGCTGACGTTCGCCTGCCAATTCTCCGATTTCGGGCCGACGCTGCCGTTCAACTCAAACTTCTCCTCATACCCAGCACCCCACGCAACCGTGAACGTCACGGAGTTCCCCTTCTGGACGCCCCGAACGCCGGCATAGGCGGTGTAGTACCACTTGAAGCCTAGGGGGCAAAAGGGGACATTCTACTTTTCCTAGAGTACACTTACATGCCCAACGGTGCCCAGGCCACCAAGACCGACCAGCGGGGCGTTACGCACACGTACTCGTATGACAACCTCGGCCGCCTCACGCTCGACCAGGCCACCGACGCCAACAACTACGAATCGAGACACAATACCAGTTATTGACGAAAGATAGTGAAACCAGTATTGTGCCCGATTAGGGTTAGGAATTAGGGCATCCATGCCTCCAACCGTCCCTCCGGGACTCCGAGAACTTCTGCGTTGTCCAGATCCCCAGCAGTGAACTGCCGGGCTACTATCAATCGTCCCTCCGGGACGGCCCCGCTCCCAGAATCGCGCAAGGTCATCATTCGGCCGGCGGCCATGTTTCGGTGTACCAACCGGGGCGGGCGGCCCGCTGCTTCAAGAGCCAATCGGGAATGACGCCGAACGGATAGCCGGCGTCGGGCACAAAGAGGCCCACCTCGCCCTGCGAGCGGTCCATGTCGATGTCCCGGCCGGAGAGCGCGACCAGGACCTTCCCGCCGCGCTTGACCGTCACGTAGGTCGTGGCGTCGTCCTTGTCGAGACGGCCGCCGAACGTGATTTCATCGTCGCCGACGCGGACGCCGCCGGGCACGGCGACGATCGGCGGCGGGGGCTCGGTGGAGTATTCGAGCTTGACTGGGTAGCCGATCTTGGCGTTCGTGCCCCCAGGTGTTCCCTTTGTTTCCTTGCCGATGAGCACCGTGACGAACTCGCTTGAAGGGCCCCGCGTGGTGAGCCGCAGCCCGAGGGTCCGCTCCAGTCCGCCGTTCGTGTGTTCCCAGTCGTGCCGGGAGACCTCGAACTCGTTGGGCGCGGCCACGAAGAGCGTCACCCCCTCGAAGTCGAATACCGGCCCTTTCCGCTCGCACCGCTCGCCGTAGACGTGCAGGCAGTAGGTGGCCGACACGTCCGGCCCGGCATGCTGGTCGCGGATGACGAAGTAATCGCGGTCCTTCCCCTTGACCAGCACGATCGTGCGGCGGTAGCAGAGCGGCAGGTCGAGGATCTGTTGGGGCAGCCGCGTGTCCCATTTTTCGGGCGGGAACTTCTCGGCCGCGCGGAGCCGCTCCGACTCGACCTGGCCCATGGCCACGTCGACCGCCTCCGAGGTCCGCACCGCGATCACCCGCTCGAACCCGTCCATGTTGGCCCAGGGGAGCGCCGGCGTGTGGAAGGCGACGCGGTTGTGCATGTGCTCCTGGCCGGCGCGTGGTTTGTAGGAACAGTGATGATCGACGATCTGCGGCCGCGCGTAGGGGCAGTAGTGGAATGAAAGCTGGTCGCCGTGGAAGTGGCCGCGGTTGGGGCCGCTCTTAAAGGCCAGGTACGTTTCGCGCGGCGTACCCGGGTGGTTGCGGAACACGACGCCGAAGCCCGGCAACTCCTCCGTGTGGAACGTGGCGACGTCCTCCACGGCGCCGTGCAGGCGGGCCGCCTCGAAGACGTCCGGGCCGGGCGGGTGCGTATCGCCGCCGGGATGCGAGCGCCGCGCCCCGTCGCCCACCGGCTGCGAGAGGTGCAGCAGGTAGGAGCCGGCCGCGCGGAACCGCGGCCACTCGGTCGGATCGAAGCCCAGCGCCTCCTTGCACGTCGGGGCCAGGCGGCGCCACATGCCCATCGGGGCGGACAGGTAGCCGGGGCACTCCTGGCCGGCTCCGCCCGGCATCGTCACCGAATGATACATGTCCTCGCGGAACTTCATCTCGGCCAACCGGGCGAGGTCCTTGAACCGGGGATGTTCGCGGAGCTTGGCCGTCTGCCAGAAACCGTTCTGCCACCAGGACGTGGCGAAATTCGGGTTCTCCGGCGAGAAGAAGAGCCAGTAATTGCCGAAGGTGTCGGGATCGAAGATGGCCTGGGCGACGGCCAGGGTGTGCAGCGGATGATTGGGGCCGCTGAGTTGTCCCGCCCCCGGTCCCCAGCCGAAGAATGCCTTGCTCCGCCGGCCGAACTTGCCGGACGGGTCGTTCCAATCGGCGGCGGGCGGCTGCGGTTTGCCGCCCGTGGAGGCCGGCGGCTCCAACCCCGGCCAGTCGAGCAGGTACTCGTGGTGCAGCTTGTCCAAGGCGTCGTAGGAGTGACGGATGACGTACTCCTCGCACTGCGGTTTCTCGGCCCAGGGCGCGGCGGGGCCGGCCAGCAGATACCAGTAGCGGCGGCCCCGCCACGTCGGACACCGCAGGCCCGCGTAGTCCCCGCTCTTCTTGACCTTGATGCTGATCAAGTTGACGTGCGGCCAGAGCCACCTGCTCGCGCGGCAGACCGTCGCGCCGACGGCCTGGGCGCCGTCGCCGGCGGCGAAGAACCAGCCGTCGTCGTACGCCTGGCTCCATCGCGGGATCAGGTTCAAGAGCGTATCGCCCATCCGCGTGCGGCCGAAGTCGAGCGTGTTGGGCGGGAACGGGTAGGGCTTGCCCTCTGGATCGAGGATGGCCTGCCGGTCGAAGCCGCCGAAGTGCGACACGACGGTCGCCTGGCGCGGCGACCAGCCGTGCGCCGCGTCGAATTCCCAGTACGACTCGCGCGGCATCTCGTGGCTCTCCTCGATCACCGCATGGCAGCGGTCCGCGGCGAGCAGGAGATCGACCCGGGCCGTCGCCGGCACGTCGCCCCCGAGACCGGCCATGCCCTCGAAGTCGTACTGGAGACGGACCTTGGCGAACAGCGGGCCCTCGCCCAGCACCGTGACTGTCAGACCCTTCAGCTTCGCCGGCGACTCCCAGAAGCCCTTGCCCACCCATCGCTTGTCCGGCAGGCGAACCTGAAGGATGGGCGAGGGGACTTCGCCGCCGACGGCCGCGGCCGGAACGCGGACGGCGATCAGACCGTTGTCCAGCACGTAGCTCTCGCCCTCGCGCACCAGCTTGACCTTGGCGGGGAACGTCTTGGGCTTGCGGGCCACGACGCGGTACGTCCGCCGCTGGCCGGCGTCCAGGTCGGTCATGGCCCAGAGGAGCGTCTTGCCGCCGGCAGTCTCCAGTTGGCAGGGCACCTCCTCGCCGTCTTCCAGCAAGGCGTATTGTCCCGCGGCGATGTTGGGCGGGATCTGGCACTTGGGCCGCAACAGCTCGCTTGTGTACTTGCGTCCGGTGGGGTTGAAGAGCTGCCAGCCGGCGTCCGCGGTCGTGCCCCGCGCGCCCCAGAGGCCGACCGCCGTAAGCGTCACGCCGGTAAGGATGGATCGAAGAGGGTTCATGACGGCGGGTACCTCCAGGTGGGCGACGTTTCGGGACTCCGGCGTCCGGAGGGGGACAGTCCCATTTTCGCTGACACGAAAATCGGGACAGTCCCCTCCAAATTGCCTCCCAGGCGGCCGGAGGGGGACAGTCCCATTTTCGCTGACACGAAAATCGGGACAGTCCCCTCAACTTGCCTCCCAGTCTAAATCGTGGGCGGGGAGAAAGCAACCGCCGGGGGTACTTGCCTGAATCCGGTCGCAGGAGTTACCATTTGGTTGACATCGCTTCCGTGGCCGGCACCGCACGGCCCCGTTTCAGAAAGAGAACAGCTTGGACCATTCGGACGATATGCACATGGCCGGCGAAAAGTTGGCCGTGAAGATATTTGCGGACGCCGCCGAAGTAGACCGTGCCGTGGCGGCCGAGATTGCCGCCCTGATTCGATCCCGCGCCGGCAACGGCGCCAGGTGCGTGCTCGGCCTGCCCACCGGCTCGACGCCGACGGGCGTCTACGAGGAGCTGGTTCGATTGCACCGCGAGGAGGGGTTGAGGCCATGGAGGCGTTTGTACGCTGGAAACCCTGACCCGCACGCGGCCTTGCCGATCGGAGGGAGACGTCCAAATGAAGAATCTACGCTACGGGATCGTCGGCGGCGGTTTCATCGCCGGCTTCCAGCTCCGCGCCCTCGGCGAGGTGCCGGGAATTGAAGTCGCGGGCTTCGTCTCGCGGGACCCGGTCGATCACCTGGTCGCGTTCGCCGCGGCCAACGGGCTGGGCAGCGCCCGGGTCTTTCCCAGCGTCGCGGAGATGGCCAAGCACGTGGATCTCGTTGCGCTGTTCGCGCCGAACTTCGTCCGGCTGGAGATCGTCGAGGAGCTGGTGGCGGCCGTCAAGGCGGGCGCGGAGCTGAAGGCGGTTGTCTGCGAGAAACCGCTTGCCCGCAATCTGGCCGAGGCGCGGCGAATGCTCGCGCTCGTGCGAGAGGTGCAGCTCCCCGACGTGTACTTCGAGAACCAGGTACACATGAAGGCGTTGCAGGCCCAACGGAGCCAACTCGCCCCGCTGGTGGCCACGATGGGGCCGCTCTCCCTCGTGCGATCCGCCGAGGAGCACGGCGGTCCGCACAGCGCGTGGTTCTGGGACCCGACCAGGCAGGGCGGCGGCGTCATGAGCGACATGGGCTGCCACTGCCTGGCGGTCGGCTGGTACGCGCTGACGCCGCCCGGCAAGCCGGTGCGGTTCCTCCAGCCGCAATCGGTCACCGCCGACCTCGCGCTTCTGAAATGGGGGCGCCCGCGGTGGCGGAAGGAATTGCTCGACCGCCACGGCGTGGACTACCGCAAGACGCCCGCCGAAGATTTCGCCACCGGCATGGTCACCTACCGCAATCCCGAATCCGGACAATTCGTGAAGAGCCAGTTCACCGTCTCGTGGATGTTCGACAAGCAGGGCCTGCGCTTGCTGATCGAGGGTCTTGGGCCGGGCTACGCATTCGAGATCAACAGCCTCCGCTCGCCGCTGGAGGTCTTCATCGGCGATGCGGCCGCGGCAAGCCTGGCCGACGTCGAAGCGGCCCTCGAAAAGCAGCAGGCCACCCGCGGGCTGCTGACCGTCCAGCCGAATGAACCCGACCTCTATGGGTACACGGACGAGAATCGCGATCTGCTGCGGGCCCTCCGCCGGGGTTGCCCGGCCATGTTGGATTGGGAATACGGGCTGGAGATTACGCGGTTGACGATGGCCGCCTACATGTCGTCCGAGCGCCGCGCGACGATCGACCTGACGGACCCGGCCACCGCCGCGGAATTGGAAACCTACATTCCGCTCATTCAGCAAGGACGCGGAACGGAAGTCCTGTTGTAGGCGCTGCAGCGTTGCTTGCCGTCATCCACTGCCCGGTCCCTTCGGCGGCAGCGGCTCGCCGGGCTTCACCCCGTACTTCCTTTGCCGCGCACGCCCCCAGGGACAACCGCCAACCGTGACAACCATCTCGATCGCCTGGAGGAAACGGGCGAAGCGATTGCCGGCGCGTGCCCGGGTGCAGATTGGGCACCGCGATTCGCAGAAGTCGGGGTCGAAAATGTGCCCGCCCTGTTGTTGCTCGGTCATGTCCATCCTCCGGGTGAAAGGTCAGGCCGCATGTTGGCTTCGATCCCCTGAGCCCTTGTCGCCGTCCGCGCTGGGCGGCCGTCCATCAATTACTCCCCTCTCCCCTTGTGGGAGAGGGGTTGGGGGGTGAGGGGGAAGCGCGGTCAAAGCACGAAGCCATTGTTGGAGGACCACTGAGCCTGTCGACCAACGCCCGAACGTGCTCCTCAAGGACGGGCAATGCCTCGTCGGGGCCCGCGCAGTCGAGATCGTCAACGTGCCAGTATTCCACCTGGTCCGTCCAGAGGGGAAACAGTTCCGCCATCATGGCCCGATGCTCGGCCTCCTTCAGCGCGATCACCAGGTCGGAGCCGGCCAGGTCGGCCAGGGTGAGGAGCATGGGCTGGCGGTGCTCGCCGTTGATTGGTATTCCCCGCATTTTGAGGCCTTCCACGGCGTACTGGGAGATCGGGCCGATGTTGCCCCAGTGCCCCGTCCGCAGACCCCTGGAATCGGCCTGCCACGGTAGACCCGACCTGGCGGCCAGCCAGTTGAACAGGTGCTCCGCGAACCGGCTGCGGTAGTAGTTGGCCGAGCAGAGAAAAAGGACTTGCTTCATGGTCTACAGGGCTCCCCTCTCCCTTCGGGAGAGGGGCAGGGGGTGAGGGGGCGCCGCACTGGAGATTATCTCCGTTTCACGATGATTTAGCTAGTGCTCTGTCAACGGTGGTTTGATGGGTGGGTGGCACGCCCTGAAAGGGCGTGGCGAGCCATCTAACCACGCCCTTTCAGGGCGTGCCACCCATCACTCGACGACTGACAGAGCGCTAGCCGCGTCGTAAATGAACTTTACCCCGAAGCCCAGGAGCACGACGGCGCAGATCAGGGAAATGGCCTTCCGGCTTCGGTTCCCGAATGCCTGCGAGCCCTTGAACGCGGCCATGGAAAGGACCTCCAGCCAGCCGAGGTCGCAGAGCCAGTGGATCAGGGCGAAGAGCACTAGCGCTGCGAGCCCGAACTCCATGGCCCGGCCCGTGAGCGTCAATCCGATCGTCGCCCACCACAGGAGGAAATAGGGATTGGCCCCGCTCAGGACGACTCCGATCCAAAGCGGATGGCGTTGGACGGGAGCCACCGGGGCAGAGTCCGGCTTCCGCGCGGCGATGGCCAGTTGCAGGCCCATGAGCATGAGGAGGACGCCCCCGACGAGGCCGATCCCCGCCTGAATCCCCTTGCCTTTCAGAAAAGTGTCCAGACCGGCAACCAGCAGGAGGATGAGCGGGAGTTCGACGAGGACGTGGCCGGCGCCAATCCACGCCCCGGCATGGCGGTTCCTTGCCCCGGCCGCCAGCGTCGCCGCCGTAATCGGCCCCGGCGCCATGACGCCGGAGAGCGATATGCTGACGATGGTCAAGACGAGGCCGATCATGCGCTATCCTGTAATTCCAACCCAAAGGATGCTCAAAAGAAACTCGGGACGGAGAACGGAAGCGGTTCAGGAGGAGCACGCTCGCGCTGCAAGTTTCCGCCCTACTTCTTTTCTTTCTTGATCTTCTCCAAGGCTTCGGCAGCGGCCTTGCGTACCTGCTCATCCTTGTCCTTGAGCAAGTCCGCAAGGGCTGGAATGGACGTTTTCGCCTCGGGGCCGATTTTCCCCAGGGCCGTGGCGGCAGCAAAACGAACGCCCGAATATTCGTCCTTGAGTGACTCGGTGATGGCTGGAATGGCCGTCTTTGCCTCGGGACCCATCTGCCCCAGGGCCCAGGCGGCTTCGTCGCGAGCCATTGCGGCTTCGTCATCGAGCAGATTGGTGAGGGCTGGAATGGCTGTCTTCGCTTCTGGGCCGATCTCTCCCAGGGCCATGGCGGCAGTACCGCGAACGTCGCCGTCTTTGTCCTTGAGCAACGCGGCGAAGAGCGGGATGGCCGTTCTTGTCTCGAGGCGGAGCTGGCCTAGGGCCGCTACGGCAGCAAAACGGACGCCCGAACGCTCGTCCTTGAGTGACTCTATAAGGGCCGGGGTGGCCGCCTTCGCCTCAGGGCCAATCCGCTCCAGGGCCCAGGCGGCAGCCGCGCGAACGTCTGAGTCTTCGTCCTTGAGTAACCTGGCGAGAACCGGAACGGCGGTCCGGCCGATGCCTCCTAGGGCCTTGGCGGCAGACGAGCGAACTTCCGTGTCCTTGTCTCGGAGCAATTTCGTGAGGGCCGGGATGGCCGCCTTCGCCTCGGGACCGATACTCCCTAGGGCTTCGGCGGCAAGCGAACGAACGGCTCTATCTTCGTCGGTGAGTGACCTGACGAGGGCTGGAACGGTCGCCTTCGCCCCGGGACCGATGCTCCCCAGCGCCTCGGCGGCAGACGAGCGAACTTCCGCGTCCTTGTCCTTGAGCAACTCGGTGAGGACCGGGACGGCTGTCTTTGCCTCGGGGCCTGCCATCTTCATCTGTCCCAGGGCCCAGGCGGCATTACCGCGAACTTCGCCGTCTTCATCCTTGAGCGACTCAATGAGGATTGGGGCGGCCGTCTTCGCCTCGGGGCCCATCAGGCCCAGGGCGCTCGCGGCAGCCCTGCGAACCTCCGTGTCTTTGTCCCGTAACAATTCAGCGACGGCTGGGGCGGCCATCCTGGCTTCGGGGCTCATCCAGCCCAGGGCTAAGGCGGCAGCCGTGCGAACGTGCGCGTCTTTGCCCTTGAGCAACCCGGTGAGAACTGGGATTGCCTTCGGGCCGATGCGCGCCAGGGCCGAGGCGGCCTCCCCGCGAACGTCTTTATCGTTATCCCTCAGCAATTCGGCGAGGGCCGGGATGGCTATCGGACCGATTGCGCCCAAGGCTGTGCCGGCAGACCAACGAACCCCCGTGTCTTTGTCCCGGAGCAATCCCGCGAGTGCCGGGATGGCTACCGGACCGATTGCCCCCAGGGCCGCAGCGGCCTCGCCTCTCGTTTGTGGACTCTCATCCTTCGCCTGGATAGCCCATTCGCTGAGGGTTTTCCCCTGGTAAGTCGGTTCCTCGGCCCCCGATGTTGGCGCAGGTTTCTGCTCAGCCCCAGAACAAACGTCAACAAGAATGAAAGCCAGTAACAGGCCGAAAGATCTCATTTTTCGTTTCTCCCGCTCCACTGCTTCCCGCGACAACGGTCTTATCAATATATCATATCTGCGGAGGTGAAAAGTCACGGCTGGCGGCCGCCCGGTTGGATCGCGTCTTTGCGCCGTCCCCGCTTTCTTCCAGGCCACGCCGGTGCGAACCCGCACGGCCGTTCAGAATCCGTCCGCCTTTCACACGTTGCGTAAGGCCATGCCCCGCCATCCTTTGGAGTGCGGCGCTTTTTCGCCGCTTTTCGCGGAAGGCCGCGGACCAATGCCGGACGCCGCGAGACACAGGAAAGCGGCGACAAGTCGCCGCACTCCAAAGGCGGGAAGGACCGTAAACGGTCCTGAGAACATAACACCATTTGCAGCATTAGCGTTAATCAGCGTCGATAAGTGTTCCCCCGCCGTCGCGGAGCAGCTCGTCCAGCGGGCGGGCGAGCCGGCGGAAATCGGCCGCCGGCATCGCCAACGTGTCCCACTTCGGCGAGATCGGCCGCGCACAACCGGCATAGTCGCCCAATCGCACCGCCACGAAACCGTACAAGCTCCCGCGAAACTCGAAAAGCTGCTCGTAACTCAGCGGCGCCCGGTCGCCCAGGATGTCGTACGCGAACACCAGCAGCCCGCAGAAACCGTGGCCGAAAAGCTGCTCCCACTGGGCCAGGCTCACCAGGTCGTCGCGCGTGGACCAGTTCTTCCAATACTGGTGTTGGATCTCGCCGCTGGGGAACCGCCGGCCCTTGACGTCCACGAGCCACGTAACCTGCCCGGGCGCACTGACGATGAAGTCCAGGCTTTTGATCGACGCGCCGTTGGAGAGGACGCTCCGCTTGGCCTCATCGACCGCCACGTACGGCACCCCGCGGTCGCGGAGGTACTGCTCGAACGCCGCTTCGTAATGGTTGTCGCGGTTCGCCATGGCGATGGAGCGCAACGACAAAAGAAGAATTAACCGCGGATTTCGCGGATGGGCGCGGATATTTCGGATCAAAGCTTACGGCGTGTCCGAGTCGGGGTCCCAAGTGCGCTCGGCGTGGGCGGTGCGGGCAACCCGCTTCCAGTTCAATTTGGCGAACTTGAAATTCAGTAGCAACGCCAAGTCCAGGCCGCTGATCGCCAAGTAACCGATCATTTGGGCCATGTGGGTCTCGTTAAAGGCGCTGACAACCTTGGGATCGGCGATGACCAAGTCGTCAACGATCAAGTCGGGAACCATCCTACCGACACACCGCTGCCGATAATAGACCGGAAAACTGCGTTGTTGCTCGACCTTGTGCCCCTGCGCCTCCAACTCGATCACCAGGGCATTTTCATAGATCTTCTCATCGAGCCCCGGTTTCAATTCGTTGAGCACCGTCATCGCCGCGCCAATGATCTGCCCGCTCAACTCCTTATGGATCAATCCTTCGGTTGTCACAATATCCCCTCTTTCCATCCGCGCCCATCCGCGTTATCCGCGGTTGCTCATTCTCTTTCTCTGTCTATCCAGTGGGCTGCCGTCCTACGCAGCGGAATAGGGCGATCAAGGTGTTATGAGAATCTCTTTCAGGGCGGCGATCAACTCCGCGGCGCCGGGCGTCATGGGCACGTCCCGCTGCCGGGCCTGCCGCAGGTCCTTCACCTGGCAGACGCCGGACCGGAATTCGTTCGCTCCGGCGATCATGGCCACGCGGAAGCCCCGGCGGTCGGCATACTTGAGCTGCTGGCCGAGCTTCTTGGGCTCGGGGAAGACCTCCGTGCCGATGCCGGCCGCCCGAAGTGCAGCCGCCAGCCGCAAGTAGTCGTGGAGGTGGCCCGGGTCGAAATAGGGAATGAACACGGGGGCGGGCGTGGCGACCTTCTCGACCATCCCCAGTTCTTCCATGGCGGCCAGCAGGCGATCCAGCCCGAGCGAGGCGCCGACGCCGGGCAACTCCTGAGCGGTGTAGAGCGCAGCCAGATTGTCATACCGTCCGCCCGAGCAAACGCTGCCGATGGCCGGCAAGGCCCCGAGAAAGGTCTCGAAGACCGTTCCGGTGTAGTAATCGAGGCCCCGGGCGATGGAGACATCCAAGCGGACCCTTTCGTGGGGGACGCCGACGGCGGCGAGGGCGGCCGTGATCTCGCGGAGCCGGCCGAGGCCCGCCTGGCCCGTCTCGCTCCCCGCCACCAACGGCTCGATCCGGCCGAGCACTTCGTCGTTGGTGCCCGAGATTTCGGAAAGGCCGAGGACCTGCCGGGCCTGGGCCTCGGAGGCGCCGGCGGACTGGACCATTTCCTGGGCGACGGCGTCCGGGCCGATCTTGGCGAGCTTATCGAGCGCGCGGAGGACGGCCGGGGCCCGCTCCTGGAGGCCGAGCCGCTCCAGGAGGCCCGTCAAGACCATCCGGTTGTTCAGGCGGATCGTAAAATCCTTGAAGCCGATCGCGCGGAACAGGTCGTGGATCACCAGGGCCGTCTCGATGTCGGCGACGACGCTACGGGTGCCGATGGTGTCGAAGTCGCACTGCATGAACTCGCGGAAGCGGCCCCGTTGCGGCCGCTCGCCCCGCCAGACCGTGGCAATGTGATATCGCTTCAGCGGCGTGCCCAGCTCGGCGACGTGCTGGGCCGCGAACCGCGCCAGCGGGACCGTCAGGTCGAAACGCAGGCCGACCCAGCGGCCCCCGTGATCCTGAAACTTGTAGATCTGCTTGTCGGTCTCCTCGCCCCCTTTGCCGGCGAGGATTTCGAGATACTCCAAGGCCGGCGTGTCGATGGGGCTGAAGCCGTACGAGCGATAGACCCGCCGCGCCGTGTCGATCAGCCGCTCGCGCGGGATCATCACGTCCGGCGGATAGTCGCGGAAGCCCTGGAGCGTGCGGGGCGAAATGCGGTCGGTCATGGGGAAAGAGAATCACGAAAACCCGAAAGGACGAAAACACGCGGAAGAAGCGAGCGAGATCGTCGTCAGGTCAAGGCGTACGCCTAATGTCTTTCGGGCTTTCATCCTTTCGGGGTTTCGTGATTTCCCGGGTTACTTGCTGAAGTGTCCTTTTTCCAATCAGCGCGGATGCGCCTTGGTGCCGCTTCTATGGCCCGGGCGCGGGCTGCGAAAGCCTTGACCGGGCCGCGGCCCGAGAACTGCCTCGGCGTATTCCTCCACCTGCTCCGCCGTCTCCCAATAATGATCATAGACCCAATCTTCTTCGTACTCGCACTTGGCGGTGGTGTACTCGCGGCAGATACGAGGCCGACGGTCATAGATCTCGCACCGGTGGTCGTCGCGAAGGTGCTTGCACGGCGTGTGGACCAGGAGGTACCAGGTATCTTCTTCGACAAAGACGGCCGCCCGGTCGTGGAGCAGGAACCAGCGGAGATAGTCAAACTCCCTCCATGTAGCAGGGGTGTCCAAGGGGAGGGCGAAGTACCTGCAGCACTTGGCGGTGCAGTAGCCGCACAAGACCTCGCCCGGCGGAAGTCTGCCCCGCTGGGGCCTTTGGCTCCCCGGGCAGCAGTGCGGCGGATCGAGTCGTCTATCTCCCATGTCGTCCTTGCCCCATGCCGAGGCGCGCTTTAGGCAACAGTCCAGGCAACAACGCGGCGGGGAGCCCCGTTGTCAATTTCTACCGGGCCTCCCTCCGACGGGTCGCATTCTACACAGCCTTCCGTGCGATTTCAAGGGGCCCTGATCCGGGATGGGCGTGGCAAGATTTCCTGGCAATGCAGTTCGCACACTCCGGGCGCCCGCCCAACGATGGTCGCGGAATCCGGCACACAGAGCGTGCCGGCTACGTGACGGCGGCCGCCGGAAAGTGGGACAACTCAGGCCAGCGCCGGATCGCTACGCGACGGGCGCCGCCTTGCGTTGCAGGGCCAGGTATCCCACGGGGACCAGGAGCCGGGTCAAGAGCATGTTGGCCACCAGGCCGCCGATGACCGCGATCGCCAGCGGCTGCTGCATTTGCGCTCCGGGGCCCAGGCCCAAGGCCAAGGGCAGAAGGCCGAAGATGGTGCAGAGGCTCGTCATGAGGATCGGGCGGAAGCGGATCCGGCCGGCCTGGACCAGCGCCTGGTTCAGCGGCAGTCCGGACCTGTGCAACTGGCCGATGTATTCGATGAGAATGATACCGTTCTTCACGTCCAGGCCGATCAAGAGAATCGCCCCGACGTACGAAGAAACGTTCAGCGGCGTGTGCGTCAGCCATAGGGCCAACATGGCGCAGGCCAGCGAGATCGGCTGGGTGAGGAAGATCAGGAGCGGCAGCGTCAGGCTGTGGAACTGGAAGCCCAGCAAGAGGAACACCATCGCGGCCGCCACGATAAGCACCATGCCCAGGCTGGCGAACGACTCCTGCTGCGACTTGTAGTTGCCGGCCAATTCCCACCGATAGCCGGGGGGGAACTTCAGTTCCGGCAGCATGGCTTGCAGCTTGCGGCTTACGGCGCCGAGGTCCCTGGCGTTGGCCAACTCCGCCGTCACGTTGATCATGGGCTGCTGGTTCTCGCGCCACAATGCGTTGGCGCTGGCCTCGACTTTGGTCGAGGCCACCTGGCCCAAGAGGACGAAGCCGGTCCCGGGCGCCGCTGCGGACGCATTGCCCGCCGGCAAATTGCCGGCCGGCGCGGCCCCGCCCAGGCTGATCGGCAGTTGTGCCAGCCGGTCGCGGTCGTAGCGGACGGCGTCCGGGTAGCGGACGCGGATACTCGTGATGCGGTCCTGCTGGGGCAGCGTGCTGGCCACTTGTCCGTAGAGGGCCGCGCTGATCTGCGATTCCACGTCCATCGTGGTCAGGCCGACCCGCGCGGCCTCGACGCTGTTGGGCCGGACGACCAGGTCCGAGTTCTCCAGCTCGACGTGCGTGTCGACGTCTTTGGCGTCGGTTTGCTTGACGATGTCGCCCACTTGCCGGGCAAGTTTGCGGAGCACGGCCAAATCGGGGCCGAAGACCTTGACCTCGATGGGCGTGGTCGCACCCAGGTAGTCGCTGATCTGGTCCGCGATGATGCCCTTCAGGTCGATCTTGTCTTTCAACTCCGGGACCGCCTTCTCCAACCGCACGCGGAACTCCTCGCGGACCTGCTCGGCCGATCGCTTCCGCTGGCCGCGCGGCTTCAGGCACACCAGGAGATCGCCGGTGTGGGGCTCGGTTGCGAAGAGCCCGAGTTCCGCTCCCGTGCGGCGGACGTAGCCGCTCACGTCGGGAATCTCCAGCAGCACTGCCTCGGCCCGCCGCAGCACCGCGTCGGTCTCCTGCAAGGAGGTCCCCACCGGCATCTCGTAATCCATGACGAAGGCCCCTTCGTCCATTTCAGGCATGAAACCGCTGTCCACGTGGTCGTAGAGCCACCAGGCCGGCGCCACGGCCAGAAGCGCCAGGACGATGACCGTTCGCGGCGCCCGCAGGCATCTCCGCAGCAATCCTTCGTAGCGGTCGGCCAGGACGTTGTAGATGGGGCCGCTGGCGGGCATGCGGCGCCGCGCGAGGAAGCGGGCCGCCAGGACCGGCACCAGCGTCAGGCTGATGACCATCGACACCAGGAGCGCCACCGACAGCGCCAAGCTCAGCGACTGGAAGAACTGCCCCACCACCCCGTGGACGAAGGCCAGCGGGACGAACACCAGGATCGTCGTCAGCGTCGAGCCGATGACCGCGCCGGAGATTTCGCGGCTGGCGCGGGCGATGGCCTCGTCGCCCGTCTGGCCTTCAGCCAGGTGCCGGGCGATGTTCTCGACCACCACTACCGAGTCGTCGATGATCAGGCCGATGGCCACCGCCAGGCCGCCCAACGACATCAGGTTCAGCGTGTCGCCGATCAAGCGAAGGAATACGAAGCTGATGATCAGGCTCAAGGGGATCGAAATCGCGGCCAGGAGCGTGGCGCGAGCGCTCTTGAGGAACGCCAGCAGGATGAACACGCTCAGCATGCCGCCGACGACGATCGCGTCGCGGACGTTGTCGATGGCGGTCTCGACCAGCGTCGCCTGGTCATAGACCGGCACGATCCGGATGCCTTTCCGGGACGCCGGCTTGCGGCTTTCTTCCAGCACCCGGTCGAGTCCGCTGGAAACGGTCAGGGCGTTGCCGCCCATGCGGCGGAAGACCGTCAGCACGACGGCGTTCTTGCCATGGCCGTCCGCGTCTCTGGCGTGGATCGCCAGGGTGCGGTCTTCGTGGGTGACGACGACCCGCCCCAGATCGCGCACGCGGATCGCCTGGCCGTTCTTCTCGGCGACTACAAGGTCCTCCAGTTCCTGGGGATTGCCGACCTGGGTGTTCGTGAGCACCTGGAATTGCCGCGTGCCGCGGTCCATGCGGCCCACGGCCTTCATGCGGTGCTCCTTGCCCAGCCGCTCGGCCACGTCCACCAGCGACAGCCCGGCGGCGACCACCCGCTCCGGCTCGAGCTCGACGACGATCTCGCGGGTGTCGCCCCCCTGGACCGTGACGTAGGAAACGTCGGGAAGGCGGCTGACGCGGGGGCGGAGGTCGTAGTAGGCGTAGTCGCGCAGGGCCGAGGGATCGCGGCCGCCGGTCACCACGAACGAGATGATGGGAAACACCGACGGGGTCACTCGCTCGACAATCGTGCTGGTGCCCGGCGGGAGCTGCGCGGCCACGTCGGCCATTCGCGCGCGGATGTCGTTCAGGGCCTGGATCATGTCGGTGCCGGGCACGAACTCGATGCGGATTTCCGCGGCCCCGCGGACCGATTTCGACTGTACCCGCTCGACGCCGAGCACCACGTTCACCGCGTCCTCGATCGGCCGGGTCACGCCGATCTCGACGTCCTTGACCGCCAGGCCCGGGGTTTGCACGATCACCAGCACCCGCGGAAAGGCCACCTCGGGATAGATGCCGCTAGGCATGTGCAACATGGCGACGATGCCGGCGACCGTCAGCACGATCGTCAAGAGCACGATCAGGCCGAAATAGGGGCGCGCCAGCGTGAGCACGTTCACCCTGCCCGGCCGCGGAGCGACTGCCCCTTCCTCCGGCGGAGGCGCGATCATGGCTTGGCCTCCGCCGGCTGCTCCGTCACCGGGGTTTCATCGGGCAGATTATACGCCCCCTCGACGATCACGGGTTCACCCGGCGCGAGGTCGATCCCCAGCACCTCGACCCATCCCCTGTCCTTCAGGCCGAGTTGCGGATACAGGATCGCCGATTGTCGGTTGCGGACCACGCTCAAGAGCGGGCCCTCGCCAAGGTCGTTGACGGCCTCGGCCGGCACCGCCAATACTTTGCGGCGATCAACGGCGATGCGGGCCGAAACGGTCTGCCCGAGCTTGAACCGGCCCTCCGCATTATCGACCAGGATGCGGACCGGCAGGTTGCCCGTCTGCGGGTCGATGACGCTGCCGACGAAAACCACCCGGCCTTCGAGGACCGGCTCGGATGACGGGGCGCGGTCCGCAACCTCCTTCGATCCGATCCGCCGGACCTCGGCCGTCTGGCCGGGCCGGACGCGGCGGGCGTCCGGCGCGGAGAGCCACGCGACCACGTGGAGTTGTTTGGCATCGACGACCTGCCCCACCGCGGCGCCCGCCGACAGCGTCTGGCCGAGCGAGCAGGTGAGGCTGTCGAGCACGCCGTCAATAGGTGTCGCGATGACGTGCAGATCGCGCTGGGCCTGGGCGGCCCGCGACGCGGCATCAGCCGCCGCGACCCGCGTTTCGGCCTCCTTGATCGCCTCGGGCCGCGGCCGGAGCATCAATACCTGGTACTGGCTCTCGGCCGTCTTCAACTGGAGGTCGGCCTGCCGCAGCGACGACTCGGCCTCGTAGAATACGGCCTCCGAGACCTCGCCCCTGGCCCGCAGCGGCCGCAAACGATCAACGGCCAGCCGGGCCTTTTCGACCGCCACCCGGGCCTGCTCGATCGCCAGCTTGGCGCTCTGCTGCTCCTCGATCCGCGGCAACGACTCCAACAGCCGCAACGAGGCCTCCTGGGAATCGCGGGTGGCCTTCTTCTCATCCAGGTTGGCCTGCGCCACCGTCGGATCGAGTTGGACGATCGCTTGTCCCGCAGTCACAAGGTTGCCGGGCTGGATCGGCAACTGGGCCACCCGGCCTTCCACGGCGGCGGTCAAGACAGCCGCCCTGCCCGGCAGCGCCTCGCAACGCCCCAATCCGTGTACCGCGTCGACGAGTTCGCGGAGTTGGGCCGGCGTGGTGCGGACCGGGACGCCCCCCTCTTGTTCCTGGTCAGCCGCCTTCTCGCCCGATGCGCCGGTGCCGACATGCCCGCACCCTTGTGCACCAAGCAAGAACAGGGCGCCTGAGAGAAAACAAATCGCCTTCATGCGGCTTCCCGTGGCTTCGATACTGCGAGGCCCTAAATTCTAGCTACTTTTCCTAAACCACGTCGGCCGATGGACCGATTTGACGATTAAGTAGATTCTATCATCTAGGCATAGAATGCGCATCTGGGCGGACCTTTCCGAGCGAAACCCCGCCCTTCCAGGGGGAACGATGCAATTGCGGCCACTCCTCGCACTCCTGCCCATCGTGTTGTGCGTGGTGGTCGGGTCAGCGGCGGCGCCGCCAGGCGAGGCGCCTCCTGGGACCCCCACCGATGTCAGGGCCCCGCCGGTGCCCTTGGCCGCCCCTCTGGACCTGGAGACCGCCCTGGAATGGACGGTCCGATACCATCCGAACCTGGTCATCCAGCGGCAGAACGCGGAGGCCACGGCCGAGGCGATCGCCGTGGCACGGCAGTTCCCGACCAGCCTGAATCCGACCGTCGCACTGGAGGTTACCCCCTGGGTCTTTCAACGGCAGCCGGGCGATGGGGTCCAGCGGCTGAATACCTTCGTCAACGTGAACTGGCAGCAGCCGATCGAGTTGGGGCATCGCCGCCGGTACCGCACGGAAATGGCCCAAGCGTCGTACGACCAGGCATGTTGGAACGCCCTGCAAACCGAGTTGGCCGCACTGGTGGGGACCTATCGGTTTCACCAGGGGGCCACCTACCGCGGGCAGAAGTTGGCGGTCGCCGGACGGCTGGCCGACTTCAACGTGCAATTGGTCCAATCCCTCAAGCGGCAGGCCGCGGCGAACCAGGTGGGACCGGCTGAAGTGGTCCTCGCGGAGGTCGAGGCCGGGGCGGCGGCCCAAGGGGTTGAAACAGCCCGGCGGGAATACGTCGTGGCCCTGGCCGAGTTGCGCGGGCAGTTTGCACTCCCGGAGGGGGCGGCCCTGATCGAGCCGACCGGCCTGCTCCGCCCCCCCGGCGACAACCTGCCCGGAACCGAAGACGACCTGGCCCAATTGGCGATGGAGAGCCGTCCGGAGATCTCCGCCGCCGTAGCGCAGGCGGCCAATTCCCGGGCGGCGCTCAGCCTGGCCCGCGCCGACCGGATCCCCGTGCCCTCGGTCGGACCGGTCTATGAACACAACGAAACGGGCGCCAGCTTCTACGGATTCGGCCTGACGACCCCGATCCCGTTGCTCAATACCGGCGGCGCGCTCGTCCGCCAGCGCGAAGCGGAATACCATCGCGATTGCGTGGCCTTGGAACAGGTCCGGCAGCAAGTCAGGACACAGGTCCAGGCCGTGCTGGCGAAATGGAACCAGGTTCGCGAGTCGGCCGCCCGGACCCGCGCCCGCCGGGAGCCCATCGCCGGGCAGGTCGATCGGATGCAGCGGCTCTTCGATGCCGGGCAGACCGACCTGGTCAAGTTGCTCCAGGTCCACCAACGCCTGATCGAGGCCGAAAACGCCCAGCTTGACGCCCAATGGCAGTCGATCGAGGCCTATGCCGATCTCCTGGCTGCCGTGGGCTGGACGCCCCTGTTGGGCCTGCCGACCGAGAATCGCTAGTAGGTCCCGCCTGCCGGGCGGGACTGCGCCTGCCGGGCGGGACTGCGCCTGCCGGGCGGGACTGCGACGAGCCCAGGCCGAAGTCCCGCCCGGCAGGCGGGACCTACTGGATCGCTAAATCACGGGCCGATGCTCGATGGATTGCGGTCGAGGAAATCTCGCGGGCCGCGCGTCGTGTAATACGGATAGGTCACGGTTGCGGCACCCATCCCGGCCCCGTCGCCCGGGGCGCCGCCGCAACGCCGGCAACCCCCGTCGCAGTTCTGGCACGTCTCGGGGGCTTTCTGGCAAGTCCCACACGCAGGCTTGCAGCAACAGCAGCCGGCGGTGGCGGCCAAGAGGACGGCCGCCGTCAGAACCAGCAGTATGTGTCTCATCCGGTGAGTCCTTTCCATCCTTTGGGAGGCCGAGGGTCGGGCATGCCTCCAGTGCGGGAAACGATCTGGGCCCCTTTGAGAGAACATCGGCCTGAGAATCTTGCGGAATCCAGAAAATCGTTATATCCGTTGCTTCCGGCAGGACCGTTGCGACCGGCACGCCGGCCCCGCAAACACCAGCCCGAAGCGCAAGCGAGGGAGCGGCAACGAATTGCCCTCGCTTGCGCGTCGGGCTAGTGAGACTGCCGTACCTCCATCGGGGGCCTGCTCTCCCGGTGGAGACTCCTGTGATAAACTGGATAGTCTATGGTTGCGTCCATCGACTACATTGAAAACATCCTCGCCGTCTACGCACAGGCGGCCGACGCCAATCGCCAGACCCCCGGACGCCGGGGCAGCCTGATTGTCCTCACCCCGGAATCGGCCGGCGAGGTGATGGTCACCGGCGATTTGCACGGGCACCGGAAGAATTTCAACCTGATCCGGCGGGTTGCGGCCCTGGACAAATCTCCCGGTCGGCACTTGGTTCTGCAAGAGGCCTGCCACGGCGGTCCCGTCTACCCGGAAAACGGCGGTTGCATGTCCCACACGGTGCTGGAGGACATCGCCCGGTTGAAGGTCAAGTATCCAGCGAGGGTACACTTCCTGTTGGGGAACCACGAGTTGGCCGAGCTGTCCGATTACCCCATCCTGAAGAAGAAACAGATGCTCAACATGCTTTTTCGCATGGGGTTACAGCAGATGTACGGGCTGGCGGCCGAGAAGGTCCGAGAGGCCATGTTGGCGTTCTTGCGGACCTGTCCCCTTGGCGTTTGCCTGCCGCATGGGGTCCTGGTCTGCCACAGCATCCCGGAGCAGACCGACACCCGGAAGTTCGACAAGACAGTCTTCGATCGCGATCTGAATCCCTTGGAATTCTTCGAGCACGGTGACATTTTTCGCCTGCTATGGGGGAGGGACCATCGGGCGGAGAACGCCCGGGCCTTTGCCCAATGGATGGGGGTCCGCATGCTGTTGTGCGGCCATGACCCATGTTCCGAGGGGTATAATGCCCCCAACCAACACCTGATCATTCTCGACTGCTGTGGCGAAAAGGCATGCTACGTCATCCTGCCGACGGACCGGGAATTGGGGCAGCCGGAGATCATAAAGAAGATCCGGAGGCTGTAGGAAGAAAGGCGGAAGGCGGAACAGACGGGGAGACGGGGAGACGGGGAGACAAGGAGACAAGGAGAGGGGGAGCCAAGGCGGCCGCAAGACACTCCTTGTCTCCCCGTCTCCTTGTCTCCTTGTCTTCCCCTCTATTTCGCTCTTGGCCCGAGCGGCCGAATCTGTTAATAAGGGCATCCACATGAACAACTTCGGCCGGCTTGTGCGTCTGGCGCTGCGCTATCGGCTCACGGTGGTGGGGGCACTGGCCAGCGCGCTGGTGGTCGCGGTGCTCTGGGGGGCGAACATCGGGGCGGTCTTCCCGTTCGTCCAGGTGGTCTTTCAAGGGGAGTCGCTACAGCAGTGGGTCGATCGGGAGATCGGCAAGGCCCGGCAGACCGGCCGGGAGCAGGCTGCCCGCATCGAAGACCTCCGCCGCCAGTTGGCCGGGGCTTCGCCCGACCAACAGCGGTTCCTCCTCGCTCAGATCGGCCTGGCAGAGTCCCGCCAAACGGCGGAACACTGGAGCGAGCAAGGGTATCAGTGGATCAAGCCGGCGGTGGACGCCTACCTGCCCCATGATCCCTTCAAGACATTGGCGCTGGTGACGTTTTTCTTGCTGGCCGGCACGTTCGTGAAGGACGTGTTCCTGATTGTCAACAACATCCTTGTGGCCCGGCTCACGCAGTTGGCCGCGTTCGATTTAAGGAAGCTCTTTTACCGCCGCACGCTTCGGCTGGACCTGGCCACGTTCAACGAGGAAGGCACGGCCGACCTGATGAGCCGTTTCACCCACGACATGGAGAACGCGGCGGGCGGACTGGATTCGCTCTTCGGCAAGGCGGTGGTCGAGCCGCTGAAGATGCTGGTCTGCCTGGTGGCGGCCGCCTGGATCTGCTGGCGGCTCTTGGTGTTCTCGCTCTTGGTGGCCCCGGTGGCCGCCCTGGCGATCCGCTGGCTGGCGAAGATGCTCAAGCGGGCCAACCGCCGCGCGATGGAGCAGATGGCCCAGCTCTACAGCGTGCTCGAAGAGACCTTCCGCGGCATCAAGATCGTCAAGGCGTTCACCAACGAGCCGCAGGAACGCAAGCGATTCCACCTCCGCAGCAAGGAATACTACCGCAAGGCGATGAAGATCGTCAGCTACGACTCCCTCTCGCATCCGATGACCGAGATCATGGGCATCTTGACGATCTGCCTGGCGCTTCTGGCCGGGGCGTGGCTGGTGCTCAAGGGAGAGACGCACCTCCTGGGCATTCGCATGAGCGACCGGCCGCTGAGCCTGGGGTGGTTGTTGTTGTTCTACGGGCTCTTGGCGGGCATGGCCGATCCGCTGCGGAAGCTCTCCGAGGTCTTCAGCCGGTTGCAGCGTGCGGTCGCGGCATGCGACCGCATCTACGGCCGCCTCGATCGGCAGCCGCAGATCCACAGCCCCGCCTCTCCCACGGCCTGCCCCCGCCATCACCGCGACCTGGTCCTCGAGGGCGTCGAGTTCGCCTACTATCCCGGCCAGCCCGTCCTGGAGGACATCAACCTGCGGATCCCCTTCGGCGAGACCGTGGCCATCGTCGGCCCCAACGGCTGCGGCAAGTCGACGCTGGCCAATCTCATCCCCCGCTTCGCCGATCCCACCGGCGGCGTCATCCGGTTGGACGGCGTGCCGCTTGTGGACGTGCGGGTCCGGGACCTGCGGAGCCAGATCGGGCTGGTTACGCAGGACCCCTTCCTGTTCGACGACACGGTCTTCAACAACATCCGCTACGGCCGCCCCAAGGCGACCCGCGGCGAGATCATCGAGGCCGCCAAGCGGGCCCATGCCCACCGCTTCATCGAGTCCGACCTGCCGCAAGGCTACGACACGGTGGTGGGCGCCATGGGCGGGCGGCTCTCCGGCGGCCAGCGGCAGCGGATCGCCCTGGCCCGCGCCATCCTCCGCGACCCTGCCATCCTCATCCTGGACGAGGCCACCAGCCAGATCGATCTCGAAAGCGAGCAGGCCATCCAGGAGGCCCTGGAGCACTTCAAGCGCAATCGCACCACGCTGATCATCACCCACCGGCTGGCCGTCCTCTCGCTGGCCGACCGGATCGTGGCGATGGAGTCGGGCCGGATCATCGACGCCGGCACCCACGAGGAGATGCTGGCGCGTTGCGCCCTCTACAGCCGCCTGCACCAGCTCGACGACCTCCGGCGGAGCGCGTGAGACGCGGGCCGGCATTGTTGTAGTGTGCCGCCGGCTCCGCCAGTGCCGTTGGTGCCATTGCCCACGTCTGCACCTAAACCACGAGACGTCAAAGAAGCCCGAAGCACTGGCAAAGCCAGTGGCACACAATGTCAGTCCGTTTTGTCAGTGCCACCCGCCCGGACCTCCCGCAGCCGGCAAGATTGTTGTACAATCCCCTATATCGGGGTATCAAGTGCGGAAGCCACCGAGCAGGTGCATTATGAGAGACCAGGACAAGACGAAGGAGCAACTCATCGCCGAGCTTGGAGAGTTGCGACGGCGGGCGGCCGACATTGGCGACCGGGGGCGGCCTGAGGCGGCACTGCAGGAAAGCGAGGAACGCTTCCGGAAGCTCTTTGACGAAGGGCCGATAGGCATTCTGCTGGTCGGCACGGACGGCCGCATCCAGCGCGCCAACCGGCGTTTCTGCGAGATGCTCGGCTATTCGGAGGGCGAAATCGTCGCCGCGGGGCTGGCCGGCATCTCCCACCCCGACGACTGGGAGCGGGATCTCCCCTTCGTTTCACGCCTTTGGCGCGGCGAAATCTCGTGCTACCACGTGGAGAAACGCTATCTTCGCAAGGACGGCCAGGTGCTGCGGGGGCAATTGACGGTCTCGTTGATGCACGATGGAGCAGGCAGGCCGACAAACACCGTCGGCATGGTCGAAGACATTACCGAGCGGAAGCAGGCGGAGGAAAGACTGCAAGAGAGCGAACGGCTGTTGCGAGCGCTGATCGACGCCAGTCCCGAGTCCGTCTTCCTGCTGGATGCCGATGAGACCATTCTTCTCGCCAATGAAACGAGTGCCCACCGCCTTGGCATGACCATCGACAAGATGATCGGCAAGAAACCAAGGGATATAGTTTCCCCAAAGGTAGCCAATGAAAGGACCCGGCATTTCGACGAGGTCGTTCGGACGGGCAAGGCGGTCCGTTTCGAGGACAAGCGATCCGGCCGATACTATCAGAATGCCATGCACCCGATTCTCGATGAGCAAGGGAAAGTCGTCGCCGTTGCCGTCCTGGCGATAGACCAGACCGAGCAGAAGGGGGCGGAGCAGGCGTTGCAGAAGGCCCGCGACCAACTGGAAAGGCAAGTCAACGAGCGAACCGTTGAACTGACCAGGGCAAATGACGAACTCGCCATCTTCCGGAAGTTTGCCGAGGCCTCGGGCGAGGGCGTCGGAATGTCCGACTTCGACGGCCGCATTGTCTATGCAAATCGATCGATGTGCCGGTTGTTCGGCGAAGAGGAGCCGAAAGACGTCGTCGGCAAGAACGTGTCTGCCTATTACCCCGAGAAATATGTGCAAAGGCGGAAGGATGAAATGATTCCCGCCTTGTTGCGAGAAGGACATTGGCACGCCGAACAGACGGTCTTGCCGCGCCGTGGACAGGCGATCCAAACCTGGCAGAGCACCTTCCTGATCCGGGACGAGAACGGCAACCCGTTGCGGATTGCGGTTGTGATCGGCGACATTACGGCCCGCAAGCAGGCCGAAGAGGCGCTGCGGGCGAGCGAGGAAAAGTACAGGGGCGTGGCGGAAGCCTGCCCGGATGCCATCGTCATGTCGGACCTGGACGGGCGGGTGCTCTTCGCTTCCCGGCAGACGTGGAGATTGCTCGGCCTTGCGGATTCGGACGAATTGGTTGGTCGAAGCGTGTTCGACTTTGTGATCGAGAGTGATCGCGGGCGGTTGGCGGCGAACCTGGCCCACCTGGTCCAGGCGGGAGTGCGAAGGAATACGGAGTATGCGGCGCTTCGCAAGGATGGAACCACGGTTCCCAACGAGACGTGTTCCGCGGTGATTCGGGATGCCTCGGGAAGACCCAAGGCCGTCATGGCGGTGATTCGCGACATCACCGAGCGCAATCGGGCTGAGGAGGCCCTGCGGCGAGAACGCCGCACCCTGGAGCACCTGCTCCAAGCCAGCGACCACGAGCGCCGGTTGATCGCCTACGACATCCACGACGGTCTGGCCCAGCAGTTGGCCGGTGCGATCATGCAATTCCAGATTTACGAGTATCAGAAGGACGGGCAGCCGCAGGACGCCCGGAAAGCGTATGACGGAGGCATGTCCCTGTTGCGAGAAAGCCACTGCGAGGCCCGGCGCCTCATCAGTGGCGTGAGGCCGCCGATCCTGGACGAATCGGGCGTCATGGCCGCTATCGCCCACCTGGTCCACGATCCGGTCTTCGACCGGGGGCCGAAGATCGATTTCCGCAACCGGGTCACGTTTCACCGGCTGGCCCCGGTCCTGGAGAACGTGATCTACAGGATCGTCCAGGAGGGGTTGACCAATGCCCGAAATCACAGCAACGCCGACAAAATCCTTGTCAGCCTGGTCCAGCGGGACGGCCGTCTTTGGATCGCGATCCGGGATTGGGGTATCGGCTTCGACCCCAAGACGGCCCAGGAGACCTCGTTCGGGCTGAAAGGCATCCGTGAGCGGGCCCGCCTGCTGGGAGGCAAGTGCCGCATCAAGAGCAAGCCCGGCGAGGGGACTTCCATCGTCGTGGAATTACCGGTCGTTGAACAAGAATCGGAGCAGTAGCGGGTCGGCGCCCCTCATTTTCGCTTGACAATGGCGGTCGGGCGGGATTACAATCAAGCGCCTTCCTGTGATGCTTGCGCGGTTGCATCGAAGAGGGGCGGGAGTCGGGCCCAGGGCGCTCAAAGGTACCCCGCCGCGGGGGTGCCGTAGTAGTAAGGAGGTAGTGGGATGGGAACGAAGCGGTCTCTTCCGGCGTTCACGCTCGTCGAGTTGCTGGTCGTCATCGTCATCATCGGCATTCTCGTGGGGCTGGCGCTGCCGGCCATCCAATCGTCGCGGGCAACCGCCCGCACCGTGCAATGCGCCGGCAACCTGCACCAGATCGGCGTTGCCGTCCAGCATTACATTCAGAAACGGCTGAAGTCGCCCGACCCGAGCACCGTCTTGCACAGCTTCGACCAGTATATCGAGGGCCAGCAATCCGTCTACGTTTGCCCGTCGTTCGCCAAGCTTGCGATCGGCAGCACGGGATCGACGACGACCGTGACGCCGAACACCTCCTACGGCGTCAACATGTGCCTGCAGTCCATGATGGCCAACGATTCGCAGAAGATCATCGTGACCGATGCAACGACCGAGTTGCTGGAATACGAGGGCTCCAATTTCCAGTCGTGGGCCACATCCATTGCGCCGCGGCACAGCGGCATGCTGAACGTTCTGTATTTTGACGGGCACATCGAGCGGCAGTCGCCCGCCACGATCAATCCCTATGCCTTGGCCTCGACGGCAAGCGGCCCGCCCCCCTCGAACACGATCGACGTTGTGGCCGAGATGTGGCGCCCGTACTCGGGCGTGTGCAACATGTGCGGCGGCGGCCTGCTGGGCACGTATTACGAGAGCTGCGGCAACGAATGGAACGGCGCTTCTTACACCCGCATCGACTCTTGTATGACCTATCCGTTCGGAGGCAATGGCCTGCCCTACAATGAGCCGCCATCGCCGGCAGACCCCCACGGAAGCGCGTATCCCCCGTGGACGGCGACTTGGACCGGGCAGATCAGGGCCGATCGCACCGAGCCCTACACCTTCTGGGTCCGCGTCGACAATGAGGTCTGGGTGTACATCAACGGCCAACAGGTCATCACCCGCAACACCGGGGGGGGGGCGTGTCAGAATTGGCAGGCCTCCGCTCAACCGGTCAACATGACGGCCGGCCAGTGGTGCGATATCGAGATCAAGTATCAGCAGTTTGATTGTGGTTCTCCTGGACACGTGTCGGTCCAATGGTCGTCCCCGTCGACGCCGCAGGGCAACATCCCGGCGTGCAATCTGCGGCCGCCCCCGTCGCCCTGAGGGATTCCCATGTCATGCCGCGGCCTTGTCCGGATTTCTGTGTCAGCCCGAAGGGGACAGTCCCATTTTCGGGCCGACGCTCCGCGTCTGCCGCGAAAATCGGGACAGTCCCCGTATCCCCGTTGGCTCCGTTCATGCCTGTGGGTTGCGGTTCTGCTTGGCGGTCTGACCTCCTGCGGCAAGAAGGACGATCCGCCGCCCCGCTCGCGCGACGAGATCTTCCTGCAGCGCCTGGAACTGCCGGCCGTGTACCTGACCGCCAAATCGCACAAGCGGATCATCGAGCGGGCGGGCCTGCCCCTGTTTACCAAGGATCCGGAGACGGGCGAAGTGGTTTGGCCCGCCCTGTGCTGCACGAACCCCGACTGCCCCGGCCGGCGGGACGGCGAGCCCTTGCTGTTCATCGAGCCGGATGCTGACTACGCCTGTCCCCAGTGCGCCGTCAAGCGCAATCTCGCCGCCGAGACCGAGGCCGTCCGCCAGCAATACATCAACTGGGTGCGACCTTACGTGCTGCCCGAAACGGCCGAGAAGCTGAAACAACTCGACGCGGAGCTTCAGAGGCGCGTGGAGTACGAACGGATCATGCGAGTCGCCCCGACCCCGAACAAGCCCCCGCCTCCGCTCACCGGCGGCCCCCAGCCGACCAAGGCCGACCCCGCCTCGCGGCCTTAGC
This sequence comes from Thermoguttaceae bacterium, assembly GCA_050014815.1. Taxonomy (GTDB): domain Bacteria; phylum Planctomycetota; class Planctomycetia; order Pirellulales; family Thermoguttaceae; genus JBEKCP01. The sequence goes on from JBEKCP010000010.1 coordinate 27,663, forward strand.
CCGGATTATCCGTGAGAAACCCGCCATCCGTAACGTGTTGGTTCTTGCTGGCGGCCACATGCGCCTTTGCAGAGGCGCTGTCTGCCGCGGACTGGCCCATGTGGCGGTATGACGCCGGCCGGACCGCCGCCTCGCCGGAGACCTTGCCCGACCAACTCCACCTCGCATGGCTTCGTCAACTCCCGCCGCAGAGTACGGCGTGGAAAGACGAAGAAACGATGAAATTCGACCGGAGTTATGAGCCGGTGGTGGTGGGCAAGCACCTGCTGGTCGGCTCCACGGTCAACGACAGCCTGACGGCCTACGACGTGGAGACGGGGGCCCGGCAGTGGCGGTTCTATGCCGACGGGCCGATCCGCACCGCGCCAGCCGGCTGGAACGACAGCGTCTTCGTGGCCGCCGATGACGGCTGCTTGTATTGCGTCGCCGTGGCCGACGGAAAGCTCCGTTGGCGGTTTCGCGGCGGCCCCAACGACCGCCGCCTGATAGGCAACGAGCGGCTGATCTCCACCTGGCCGGCCCGGGGCGGCCCGGTCGTCGCCGACGGCAACGTCTACCTCGCCGTCGGCGTGTGGCCGTTCATGGGCACGTTCGTCTATGCGCTGGACGCCCGGACCGGCCGCGTGCTCTGGGTCAACGACAGCACCAGTTTCACGTGGCGACAGTTGCCGCACTATGGGTCCGCCTCGTTCTCGGGGCATTCGCCGCAAGGACACCTGGCGGCTGTCGGAGACAAACTGATCGTGCCGGGCAGCCGTTTCCAGCCCGCCGTATTCGACCGCCGCACCGGCGAGTTCCTGTACTATGCCGACGGGCTGGGGCCGGAAGTTGCCGGCGAAGGCCGCTTCGGGCTGGCGGGCGGCAGTATCTTCGAGCTGGTTCGAGGCCGCAATGTCCGCGTGGATTCGCTTGCTCACCCGGGCCACTGCGTCCTGGCCCCGGACCGATGGTACACCGCGGCAGGCGTGCTGGACATGGGGAACCTGGATCTGAAGGATACCATCGTCGAGGTGCCGACCAGCCCCGAGCCGGACGCCCCGATGGCATCGCTGCCGGTCCTGGTCGGCAGCGTCAAGAGACTTTCGTCTGGAGCGGGTCCCGTCTGGCTCCGTGCCGGCGCAAAGCTGGTCGTGGCGCGCACGGGAGAGGTGCAGCTTTTCGACGCCGCCAAGGCCGCGGAAGCGAAGCCGGTTTGGCAAGGCGCCTTTGACGGTTCCCCCGGCAGCATTTTATCCGCCGGCGGACGGCTGTTCATCGTAACCTTGGAAGGCGCAATCTACTGCTTTGGTCCGGCTTCGGCCAATCCGCCGACCTACCCGGCGAGCCAACCGGCAGCGCATCCACCCGGCGCCTGGGCCGAGCGTGTACGGCAAATCCTCCAGGCGACCGGCTCGACGGACGGCTACTGCCTGGTCTTGGGTCTGGCCGACGGCGGCCTGGTCGAAGAACTGGTCCGCCAGAGCAATCTGCACGTGATCGCGGTCGACGACGACGCTGCAAAGGTCCTTGCCCTGCGCCGCCGATTGGACGCTGCGGGAACATACGGTGCGCGGGCGGCCGCGATCGAAATCAAGCCGGCGGCGTTCACGGCGGTCCCTTATTGGGCCAGTCTCATCGTATCGGAGGACGCAGAAGCGGCGGGGCTGGGGCGAGACGAGGGGATGCTCCAGCGGATCTTTCGGCTGCTGCGGCCTTACGGCGGCGTCGCCTGCCTTGCCCTGCCGGCCCAGAAGCTCCCCTCTCCTTCCAGGAGAGGGGCAGGGGGTGAGGGCGGACTACAGCCCGGGGCCGCGAAAAGCGACCATATCAGCCCGATCGTCCCTCACCCCGGCCCTCTCCCGGCGGGAGAGGGGGACCAGTCGAGACTTGCAGACGCCGAAGTCAAGCAATCCGGGGCGTGGACGTTGCTCCGCCGGATCGGTCCGCCGCCGGGC
>JBEKCP010000011.1:0-28926 GCA_050014815.1 Thermoguttaceae bacterium
AATGCCGTAACGTAGAGGGCCTCGCCATCGGAACCAATCGCTGTAACTTGGCCGGCCGAACGGATGGTATATTGTTTCTCGCCGCTGGCGCCGTCGTATGCCGCGATGGCTGCGCCTTGGGCCTCGAAAAGGAAAGGCCCCGCGGCACACATCCCCGGCACGTTCCAAGGGCTCTTGTCACTGCTCCAAAGACGAATGCCGTTGTATGCGTTCCGGGCCGCGAGCACGGGTTTCATCCCGCGCATGAAGAACGTGCTGACCGCCGTGTCGCCGCTTGCCGGTTCGGGTTTCCTTCCGAAGTTCATCACGTCGGCGGAAACCAGGGCGTAGAGCGTCCCGCCGGCACTGAGCATCATGCGGGTTGGCGGTTGCACCGGATCCGATCCGTAGCGGGGCCCCTCCACCCAGCGCAACTCGAAGGGCGCTTGCAGGGCGGCGTCGCGCGAAATGAATGTTCCCGCCGACAGATTCCGGTGTGTCCGCCACTCGTCCATTTCTGCCGGACGCGGCTTGACGCGGCGCTGCCACTTCCCGTCACGCCACAGGCAGAGCACGCCCTGCGGAGCCACCACGCGCAGCAACTCTTCCTCCTTGATGCCCTTCTTCGCCCAAGTGTCCCAGTTGCTGACCACGAGCAGATCCACCAGATTGTCGCGATAGGGCAAACGTCTATCACCGCGATGCGCGATCACCGAGGCCAGGCCGTAGAGACCGGCGTCCTCGATGGTCTTGCGCGCGGTTCGCAGACTGTCCTCATCGGCGGCCAGTCCGTGGACGAGCCTCCGGCCGCCTTGGGCCAGCGCCGTTTCCAACTGGCCGTCCGTCGTTCCGAGATGCACGACCAATCCGGCCGCCACACCCGAGTCGCGGACGATCTCCTCGACCGCTGACGGCGCGGCCGCTACTGCCCCCGCAGCGCAAACATACACTGTCAGGCACAGGGCGCATCGGCCCCATGGTTCACGTTTTCCGTACATCGCGTGTCCTTTCATAGGAGGTTGCGTTGACTGTCGCAGGGCCAAAGCAGAAGTCAAATCCCTTGCAGGTATCGCCTCGCGCGATCGACGAGTTGGCGATCCTTGCAGTGGGCGACGACCTTTTGCAGCGCGGGACCGAAGTCGCCCTTGTTCGGCTCGCGAAGTTCGGTGTGGTGGGCCAGCTCGACCACGGTCTTGCATGCCTTTTCGGCCACGGCCGGTTGATCGAGGTACGGCGCGACGAACCGCAGCGTCTCGATCGTGCGGACGGCGGCGGCCCGCTCGATGATCAGCCCGCGTTCCTCGTCGCGCGTGGCGATTTGCATCGCCTGCTTGAGCATCGCCAGTTTGGCCTCCGGCGGCGTGTCGCTCGGCAGGGCGATGACGCGGACGAAGGCCCGCAGCGCCCAAAGGCGATGGGTGTCCGCGGCTGCGCGCTGGGCCAGCTTGAGCAGTTCGTCGGCCACGGCGGCGTCGGGCCAGTTGCACAGCGCCCGCACGCCCGCCTCGTGCGTCTCCGCATTGCGGTTGGCGATGGCGGCGTGGATCGCATCGAGGGAGGGGCGTCCGCCGACGCGTCCCAGCAACGGCAACAGTTCCACCTTCTCCGCGTCGCCGGCGGCGCGGAAGGCCTCAAATACCGCGTCGGCGCGGCGGTCGGCATCGGCGATTTGTCGACACACGGAGACGATCGCCTTTTCGACGCTGTCGCGGTCTTGCCCCTTCTCGGTCTTCAGCGCCAGGCCGATGAGCGCCGGCAAATCCCTTGGGGCGGCGAGACGGGCCAGGGCCGCAATCGAGCGCGCACGCACGGCGGGATCCGGACCGGCTGCCTCTTTCAAGAACACGGGCACCGCCGCCTTCGCCTGGCGGGCGTGAAGCACGCCGACGAGTTCGGCCCGTCGCGCAGGTTCCCGCTCGTCCTGCAGCGCGGCCAGGATCCGCCCGTCGACCTCCGGGTCCTTGATCCGTCCGATGCTGCGACGGGCAACCGCGCTGGCCGGGTCGTCGGCAAACATCGTGGCGAGAAGCGTCGGCACGACCGACGCATCGCCCAGTTGCCCCAGCGCCGCCAGCGCCGCAAGGCGGACCTCGATCCGCTCGTGTTTCGCGGCCGCCAGGACCGCCGGCAACGCCGCTTTCTCACCACGCGCGGCAAACACCGCCAGCAGGGCGGACTGCATGGCCGGAGGCAAGCCCGACATCTTGCCGACCAGCGAGTTCAACGCCGCGCCGGAAAGCGTACTCAAGTGAGCGGAGGCAATCGCGCGCGCGTCGGCGTCCGGGGAACTCAGCCACTCCAGCACCATTTGTTCCTTCTGGGCGCCGGCCGTTGCGAGCAATCCTTGCATGGCCGCTTGACGAACCGGACGAGGCCCGCCTGCCTTGGCAAACCGCTCGTAGACGGCCACGGCATCGGAAGTCATGCCGGCGGCGGCGAGCCGATCGGCGCAAAGCAGACAGCCGTCGCAGAAGGTCGGCCGGGCAGCGGCCGGGATCTTATCCTGCGCGGCGGCCAGGGCCTGGGCAGCTTCCCGGGTGCCGATCTTGCCCAGCGCCAGCGCGGCCGAGGCGACGACCGGCGAGTCCGCATCGCCCAGCGCCTTGGCGATCGTAGCCAGGGCCGCGGCCTCGCGGCGTTCGCCCAGCGAGTCGATGATCCCCGCCTTGATCAAACCGGAGGTCTTCTCGACCGCCGCTCGCAGCGCCGCGCCGGCGGCGGCGCCGGGCATCGCTTCCAAGGCCAGGCGGGCCGAAATGGAAAGCTCCGCATCGAGCAACAGCGGCGCCAAGGCCGGCGCCGATTTGGCCGTGCCGATCAACTTCAGCCGGAAGCACGCCTGGTCCTTCTGTTGAGGTCCGGCCTCGGACTTCAGCACGGCGATCGGGCCGTCTTCGGGGGATGGCGCCGCGGCGGCCGCCGTGGCCGTTCCGACAGCGTTTCCCAAAACCACCGCCATAAGCAGCGCCGCACATCGTGTCATGGTTCGCATCGTATCGGTCCTCGTCTTATCTCAGGTGTGTTGGAGTTTCCTTGTTGTCCGGGGCTGGTCCATTGTTCGGAGCGGCCGAAGGGGACAGTCCCCGACCAACCTTCGGTCGGTGCCCGGCGGCGAAATAGGCTTGTTTTCATGGTTGGATCGTCTCCGCCGCGAAAATCGGGACAGTCCCCGGTGAACGGTTACCCCCTTCCTTCGCTCAGATCCGCCACGGCGGACGGGCGACCAAGGAGAGCATCCGGTTCGCCTCGTCGTCGCCGATGAACTGTTCCTTGGCCGGATTCCACTGCAACCGGCGCCCCAACTGCTGCCCGATCCCGCCCAGCAGGATGACGCTCATGGCGCGATGGGCGGTCTCGACGTCGCAGATCGTCGCTTGCCGGGTACGGACACACTGCAAGAAGTTGCCCGAGTGGCTGTCGCTGTAGTAGACCCGTTTTCCGTCCGGCCCGATCGGCGTATCCAGAATGCCCGGCGGATCGGCGACGAGGCCCTCGCGGCCGACGATGATTCGCCCCAGCGTGCCGACGAAGACCGCCGCCCCGGAAAACTTGACCTGCAGGTCCGGCGGCGGGCCGCCATAGACCAACACTCCGTTGGCGTAGCGATAGGTGATGGGACCTTGATCGCGGAAGATCTCGACGGGGCCGCTCCGATCGGCGTCGAGCGCCCACTGGACGATGTCGTAGTGATGCTGCTCCCAATTGCCACCCTCCGGGTACGAGCCGGCCGAGGGGCCGAGCAACAGATCGCGATCGGACCCGTCCGGGATGGGGCTGCCGAAACCTACCCCCCAGTGAAATCCGGTGCCGCCGATGGTGGTGTAGGCGGATTTCAGTTCGCCGAGGGCGCCGTTGCGGACCAACTCGACCGCGCGGCGGTAGCGGCCTTCGTACTCCGACCGCTGCTGGGTGCCGGCCTGGAAGACGCGGCCGTAGCGCTGGACGGCCTCAACCGCCGCCTGTCCTTCGCGGACGGTGACCGAGGTGGGCTTCTCGCAGTACACGTCCTTGCCCGCCTTCGCCGCCATGATCGTCATCATCGCGTGCAAGTGATTGGGCCTTGTGGCGATGAGCACCGCGTCGATGTCGGCACGGGCGAGCAGTTCGCGGAAATCGCGGTAGGCGGCGCAGCCCCGATAGCTGCCGGCCTTGATCCGCTCGGCGTAGCGATGCTCGACGGCGCCCTTCGCGCCTTCCATGCGGCTCGGCTGGAGGTCGCAGACCGCCAGGACCTGCGCGTCGGGACGGCCAAGGTAGCCGCCGGGCAGGTAGGTCCAGCCGCCGCCGGCGAGGTGCCCGGAACCCTGGTGGCCCAGCCCGATAAAGCCCATCGTAATGCGTTCGCTCGGCGGCGTAGCGCCGTCGGCGCCGAGGACATGCGCGGCGATGACCTGCGGCGCCGCCAAGGCGCCCAAGGCCGCCGCGCCGCGGCGCAAGAAGTTTCGCCGTGGGATCAGTCGTTTTCGCTGCATGGGAATCTCCCTGTTGGTGTTGCTCGTACGGACCATATTAAGGAAGAGGGCAATCGGATCAGTTACGCCCCGCGGGGCCGGCCGCGCAATTGCTGGCCGACGCGGGTGAGCCACTCGGCCGACGGGAGGCCGTAGGGCCGGAACTTCTCGACGTGGCCGCGGGCCTCGTCGTAGAAGATCGCCCGGTGGACGCCCAGCCGGCCGGCATCGGGCGAGTCCATCAGACTGCTGGAGTCGGTGGCGTTCATCTGGAAGAGCACCCGCATCTCGAAGTCCCGCAGGCTCTGCCGGTCCAGGAGGCGATTGACCGTGCTCAGGGAATCGGACCATAGGAGCGTGTGGATGCCCAGCGCCGGTCCCTCGCGGAGGATCGCGGCGAACTGCTGGCCCGGCTTGTCGGGCTTGCCCTCGTCCGAGCCGCCGAAGCCGTATTCGTCCTCCTTGCGGAGGTCGCGGAAGCGACCCAGGTTATAGACGAACAGGTAGATCGGCGGCAGCCGATCGAGCGACTCCTGCTGCCGCCGGGCCAATTCTTCGGCAATCGCGGCGACGGCCGCGGCCGCGCCGTGCGGATCGACCACGCTGGTCTCGTGAGGAACGGCCCGGACCAGTCGCGGCCAGTAGCCGGCCTCCGGGGCCTCGGGCCGGGTGCCGTCGAGGATCACGAAGCGGGCGCCGGGCGGCAGGGATTTTGGATTTTGGATTTCGGATTTTGGATTGAGCGGCAATCCAAAATCCAAAATCGGCAATCCAAAATCGGCCGCTTGCCCCCTGACCCCTGTCCCCTGACCCCCGTCGTCCACCCCCCGGACGCAGTCCGGGGGCTTTCCGGGCGGCAACTGGACGGCCAGGCTGATCAGGGCGCTGGCCATGACGCCGAGACTCCCCTCCTCGCGATGCCCGACCAGGAGAAGGTTACTGCCGCTCTGGCGGGCGAAGGCGGCCGAGGTCGGGTCCTTGATGGCCACGGCCGATCCGAGCCAGACCTCGGGCATGGGGCAGGCCGGCGGCCAATCGGCGGCCGCCAGTCCCTCGACCAGGGCCCGGTTCTCGGCCGGATCGGCCGGCACGTTCCCTTCGAACACGATCGGCGGCCGGCCGTGGTAGTTCCGCCCGGCGGCAAACTGCCGGACGCGATCGAGGTACTCGTCGCGCTCGTGGTCGGGCAGCCAGACGACCTGGAAGGGATGGTTCCCCTCGTAGCGGCCGTTGGCGTCGTTGTAGATCGCTTCGCCGGGCCGGGTGAGGAGCCGGGCGGCCGTGTTCTCCTCGCTGAGGATGAGGTGCGCGTCGGACTCGCTGCACTGCAGGGCGATCCGCACGGCCATCTGGCCCAGCGTGCTGCGGGCGATCGAGTAGGCCCCGCCGAGCGTCTGCGAGCCCAGCAGGACGTGGACGCCGAACGCCCGGCCCTGCCGCACCAGTCTGTCCAACAAGAGCGAGGCCTCCTGCGAGATCCGATCGTCCTCGACGAACAGCTCCTGGAACTCGTCGATCACCAGCAGGATGCGGGGCAGCCTGGCCTCCGGCTCCGCGGAACGGAACCCCTTGAGGTCCTGGACCCCGAGCTTGCGGAACAGGTCGCCGCGGGTGCGGAGCTCGGCGTCGAGCCGCTGGAGCACGCTCAGGCCGAATTCCCGCTCGCTCTCGATGGCGATGACGCGGGCATGGGGCAGCTCGTGCCGCGCGTAGGCCTTGAACTCGACGCCCTTCTTGAAATCGACCAGGTACAGCTCGATCTCGTCGGGGCTGTACCGCAGGGCGAGGTTCGTGACCAGGACGTGCAGCAGCGTGGACTTGCCCGAGCCCGTCTTGCCCGAAATCAGCACGTGCTGCGAGGTGCCCTTGCCGAGGTCGAGGTGTTGGAGTTTCAGGGCGCCGGCGCGGCCCAGCGGGACGTTGAGTCCGCCGCGGGTATTGTCGGTCCACCAGGCTCCGTCTTCGGGTGCGATGCAGCTAAAGGGCACTTCGACGCGGCCGGCGTCCTTCACCGCGCGGCCGACGGTCCGTACGATCTCGGTGAATCGTTCGGGCGGCGGCGGCTCGTCGATCGCCACGGCCAGCGGCCCGTAGTCCGGGTGCTTCCAGCGGAACTGCCCGTCCTGCCACTGCAAGACCATGGCGTCGGCCTCCAGGTCGGCCATGTGGAAGTGCTGGGGCGGCGGCAGCCGCGTGTCGGTGGTGGCCAGCACGAAGACGCCGCACCGGGCGCCGCTGGCCACCACGCTCTTGAGCCGCAGCGCGGCGGCCTCCGAGAAATTGGCGGGAAAATTCGCCACCACCAGCACCCGGTACGGCTCGGCCATCTCGCCGGCAAACGCGTTGTACTGCTCGATCGACTGGAACTCGTTGCGGAGATAGACCTGGATGACGTTCTCCATGTGCTGGGTCAGGTCGGCCAGCCGCTGCTCGATGTGATCGCTGTCGGTCCAGATGCGGCTGGCCACCAGCAGCTCCTCGTAGTCGGCCAGGTGCATGAAGGCCGAGAAGTTCTCACCCAGCCCGACGGGATCGAAAATCGTGAAGCGGACCTTGCCCGGCGGCGTGGCGCAGAGCAGCCGCAGCATGATGGCCTGCACGGCGCGGATGGCGTGCGAGCGGCCCTCGTCGGCCGCCTTCAGCATGAGGAGCGAATGGGCGGGCAGCGGCAAGAGCGCGGGCAGGATGAACTCCGTTCGGGCCGGCCGCAGCCGCTGGTCCTGCGGGACGCCGTGGGGCAGCCGGTCGAGCCGGACTTCCATCCGGCCCACGCCGATCGCCGGGGGGATCGCCAGGGGCGGCGTCCAGCGGTCCCAGTCGGACCCGTGCCAATCGAGGAAGAGCCGTTGGCAGTTCTCGCGGATCTCGTCGATGCCCGCCGTGACCCGCGCCAGCCCGCCGGTCCAGCGGTCCGACATCTCGGTCCAGTCGCGCCCGAGCAGGGCGAGGCTTTCGTCGACCGCCCGGGCGTGCCCGTCGCTCAGTCGTGCCGAGTCTGCCGCGAATCGCTCCTCGATCTCGCGGAGCCGCTGGGGATACTCCTGTTCGATCGCCAGCAGGGCCGTCTCCCGAGCGGCGGCGACCTCGCTGAGGCGGGGCGAATACTTCGTTTCCAGCGCGGCCAGCTCCTGGTCGCGGCGGGGCATGATGTCGGACATCGCGGCGGTGAATGCGTCGTCGGCCAGCTTGACCTCGTTGCGGTAGCGGGCGTCGATGGCGCCGTAGAGCCGCTGGCAATCGGTCTTGGCGGAATCGAGCGTCGAGGGGCGGTCCAGCCCGGCCTCCAGCAGCGTCCGCCGCAGCGTCAGGTACGCCTCGGCACACCGCCGCCGGGTCCGTGCAAAGAGCCAGCCGCCCAACACGACGAACACCGCCAAGGCGCCGCCGCCGCTGGCCACCAACCACGACACGTACTCCCGCCATCCCAGCAGCGACCCCGCCGGCAGGATCGCCGCCGCCCACAGGAGCAGGAAGATCCCGATCGGGCGGATGCCCAGGAAGAACCGCGGGGCGATCTGCTCGGCGAGGTGGCGGTGCTGGGCTCGGGCCAGGTCCAGCGCGTGGGCGAACCGCCGCGCCGGGTGGCGCTCCAAGAGCGAACCGGTAGCCTGGGGCTCGGCGAAGGCCCGCCACTGCCCCCAGTGCTCCAACAGGGCGATGGCCTGCTGGTGGATCGTTTGGAGTTCCCGCCAGCGGCCTTCCAACTGGGCCTGGATTTCCTTGACCTGGTTGCCTGCGCCCCCTTTGGCTGCTTCCGCCAGCGCGGTGGCCTCCCAGTGGGCCGTGTGCATGGCCTGCTCGGCGGCCGTCTTTTCAGACTCGAAGCGTTCGAGGGCGTCGCGGCGGGCCGCCTCGTACTCCTTTTGGACCGCGGCATAGTCCGCCTCGGATGCGGCGATCGCCTGCTGCCGGGCGGCCGCGTACTCGGCCTCGGCCGCTCCCTTTTGGGCCTCGTGCGCGGCCGCCAGGCGGGCGCGGGCATCCTCGTAGGCCGCGCGGGCGGCCTCGTCCCGGGCCCGGTGCTCCGCCGCCACCGCCTCCTCCGCCGGGACGCGCTCGGCCACCAGTCGGCACAGGTCCGTCAAGAGCTGCCGCGGCCCGTCGGGTGAAAATGGCTCGGCCATTGGCGAAACGTTCCCTTTCGTGCGGCTGGTGGCTAGTGGCTAGTAGGAAGCAGCAAATTACAAGCACCAAATCTCAAACAAATCCAAAATCTAAAATCTAAAATCCAAAATCACCCCAGCCACCAGCCACTAGTCCTCATCCCGGCACTGACGCTCGGCGGTGGCCAGCACCTCGGCCAACCGATGGATCGAGTCCAAGACGACCTTCACGCGTGGCTCGACCGCCGTGACGTACGTCTCGACGAAGCGGCGGTTCGTTTCGTCGTTCCATCGCTCGGCAATGTCGGCACTGGCCTCCTTGAGCGCCTTGAGCGACATTTCCATCTTGCCCGTTCCGGAGGCAAGGTCCCACATTCTCATGCCAAGCACCTCTGCATTGGGCGTTTGCAAAACGCGCATTCAAGGTCCCCTCTCCCTCCGGGAGAGGGTTAGGGTGAGGGCGAATTAGTCAGGGTTCTCTGTTTCCACTCTTCGTGGCTCGCGCATTTTCCCTCACCCCCTGCCGCTCTCCCGCGAGGGGAGAGGGGAGTCCGTATCCCCGGGGCTCGGCGTCACCTCCGGCGGAATCTCGGCCGGCGGGGAGTCTGTCTCGACGGGGGCCTCGGCCTCAACCGTCGGCAGCTTCATGGGCCGGGCCACGCCCGCCGGAACCGCCAGCGACACGTACGACTCCAGCGATTGCGACAATCGCTCCAGCGTGGCCAGTCCTCGCGGCACCTCGGCGTCGAGCCAACTGGACAACTGCGTCCGCCCGCCCCGGTACTCGTTTACCGCGTGGTCGATGGCGTGTTGCCAATGGCGGACGACTGCCTTCTTCTTCTCGGCGAGGTCCGCTCGCCGCTTGGCCCGATCCACCGCCTTCTTCTCGTCGTAGCAGGACGGTTCGTGGTCGGCGACCCGCTTGGAGGTCATGGCCTGCTGGAGTTGGATTCGGGCCTCGGTCACGCGTTCCATGCCGCGGCGGGCCTCGCCGTCCCAATACTGCTTCCGCTCGTGGTGGATCCACTCCAGGGCCCGGCGGATCTCCATGTCGATCTCGTCCAGGGCCGCCACCATCTCGGTGCGGAAGACCGTCATCGCGGCCGACATCTCGCGGACGGCATCGATCGAGGTTCGTCGGGCGGCTTGGGTCATGGGCTGGGGGGGGTGGAGGACGAACGTCGGTTGTCAGTTGTTAGTTGTCAGTTGTCAGTTGTCAGTTGCGACGGACCACGGACAACGGACCGCTCCGCCTTCCGCGTCACCGTTGCCGGAGGTACTCTTCGATGATTTCGGCTTTCCGCACGAGGTAAGGGATGTGGCGATCCACGATGTCGACGAATCGTGCGAGCACTTTCATGTGCTGCTGGAATTCCTCGGCGAACTTCTTCTGCTCCTGGTCCCGCCAGGTCCGCTCCAGGCCGGTCAATTGGGCACCGAGCGAGGTGATCCGCTCCTGCATCTCGCCGCTGAACTTCTTCAGGCTCCCGGCGAAACGCCGGAGGTCCTCGGGATCGACGATGGCCTGCGGCATGAAGCTACCCCGCCTCCTCCTGCTTCGCCTCGTGGTAGTCCTGCTCGGTGTTGACGTCCCAGATGTTCGCCTTGTCGGTGCGGCCGGCCAGGATGTTGTCTACCGCCACCATGGCCGTCAGCATCGAGTGGTCCTGATTATTATAGCGGTGCATGCCGTTGCGGCCCACCAGGAAGAGATTCGCAAGACGGTCGAGATACCCGCGGATCACGTCGAAACGTTCGTAGGCGCCGAAGTAGGCGGGATAGGTCTTCGGCATCCGGATCACGGTCCCGTCGAGCACCGCCGACGACTCGATGATCCCGATCCTGGACATCTCCTCGGTCGCCAGCGAAATCAAGTCCGCGTCGGGCATCTTCCACAAATCGTCCGTCTCGTAGCAGAAGTATTCCAGGCCGATCCAGACCTTCGAGCGGTCGGCCACCATGTACGGACTCCAGTTGTTGAAGATCTGGAGCCGCCCGACCAGCACGTCCGGCTCCTGGATGTAGATCCAGTTGTCGCGGATGAGCCTCTTCCCCTCGGGGCCGTCGTCGTGGACCCTAAGGTCGGTCAAGAGAAGCCCGACCGTCAGAAAATCGCGGTAGACCAGCCCTTGGCTGACTTCTTTGACGGCTTCGGGCACGGGGGCGGCCAGCGCGGCCACGAGGTCGCGGACGGGCATGGTCGAAATGAAGTAATCGCCGCGGCAGGTCGTGACGGCTCCGGTGCGGGGATCGGCGGCATCGACCGCCACGACGCGGTCCCCTTCCACGCGGACCTTGACGACGCGCTGGTGATGGACGATCTTTCCGCCCCGGGCCTGGACTTCGGCGGCCACGATCTCCCACATTTGCCCCGGCCCGTGCTTCGGATAGAGGAACTGCTCGATGAGCGAGGTTTCGGTGCCTTTTTGGGCGACGCCGCCGCCGCGCCGCAGGAGCTTGCGGAGGACGTGGCGGATCGCCCCGAGGACGGACAGGCCCTTGACGCGCTGCGCCCCCCACTCGGCGCTGATGGCCGAGCACCGTTGGCCCCAGACCTTCTCGGTGTAGGACTTGAAGAAGGTCCGGTACAGTTCGCGGCCGAAGCGGTTGATGAAGAACTCCTCCAGGTTCTTCGGGGGCTTGAAGGGGAAGGCCATCGCCCGCAGGTAGCTCAGACCGATCCGCGCCATCCGGACCATGCCGAGCTTGCGGACCGTGTCGGCGCTGAGCTGGATCGGGTAGTCGAAGAACCGGCGGAGGAAGTAGATCCGGCTCTTGCGGGGCCGCAGAAGCATGACGCGGTCGGCGGTCTCGGGGTCCGGCGCGGAGTCGGCGCCGTTGACCTGGCGGCGGCGCCGCTGATAGTCGATCGTGGCCTGCCCCTCCGCCAGCTTCTCCATGGGCATCCGGTCGAGCCACCACTCCATGACGCGGTCGGACTTGGAGAAGAAGCGGTGGCCGCCGATGTCGATGCGGTTGCCCTTGTAGTTGGCCGTGCGGGAGATGCCGCCGGTGTAGTCGGTCATTTCCAGCACGACGGGGACGATGTCCGACCGCTGCAATAGTTCATAGGCGGCCGTGAGTCCGGCCGGTCCGGCGCCGATGATGATGGCGGTAGTCATAGGTGGTGGCTGGTGGCGGGGACGATTTTGGATTTTAGATTTTGGATTTTGGATTTGTTTGGGATTTCGTGCTTCGGATTTGGTGCTTCCCGCCAGCCCTAGTCACCAGCCGCCAGCCACTAGGTGCTTCCATACCGTCCGCACCCGTTGATCCGGCCGTGCAGGTCGTCGATGATCCAGTGGATGACGCAGCCGTGGATGGCCTCGACCATGCCCATGTCGCCCAACGGAACGTGGATGCCGGCCTGCTGGACCTGTCGGAGCTTGCCGCCGTCGAAGCCGGTCATGCCGAAGGTGACCAGTCCGTGGCGGTTGGCCCAGTCGACGGCGGCCAGGACGTTGGGGCTGTTGCCGGAGCCGCTGATGGCGACGGCCAGGTCGCCCGTCTGGCCGAAGTTCATCAACTGCTGGACGAAGATCTGGTCGTAGCCGCAGTCGTTTCCCACGGCGGTGAGCCAGCCGACGTTGTCGGTGAGGCTCATGACGCGAAGCCGCCGCTTCGACTCGTCGCGGAGGTCGGCCTCGCGGAGGGTGCCCTTGCCCAGGTCCTCGCACAGGTGCGAGGCCGAGCAGGCGGAGCCGCCGTTGCCGAAGATGAATACCCAACGGCCGTCCTTCCACACCTGGTAGAGGAGGTCGGCCAGCCGCTGGACCTCCTTGGGATCGACTCGCCGCAGCTCGGCTTCGAGCCGGTCGAGGTACGCGGTGAAATCGAGTGACGTGCCGAGCATGAAACCTCCTGACTTTCCTGGATACTGGACTCTTGCAAATTGCCGATTCAGTGTCCCCTCTCCCTCCGGGAGAGGGTTAGGGTGAGGGCGATTGGCGGCGAAAACGTCTTGTCTGGTTTGTGCGCCGCCTCTATGCCCTCACCCCCTGCCCCTCTCCCAAAGGGAGAGGGGAGCAGTTTGCAAGAGTCCAGTGAAGTCTCCGCGTTTACGCTTCCGGACAAGTGTTCTATTCTAACACATCACAGGTAATCGGCGAAGAGTTCGCGGCTGGGCCGGGGAATGACGATCTCGGAGACCAGCAGTCCGCGGTGCCGGGCGTCGTCGGCCGCCGCCTGCACCCCGGCCCGGACGTCCGCCACGCTGCCGGTCATCAGCAGCAGCCCTTTGCCACCCAGCGCCATCGCGACGTGGATGCGGAAGAGGATTATGCGGGCGGCCTTGGCGGCGGCGTCGGCGGCCGCCAGGACGCTCACGCCGCTGAAGGTCTCGACCACGCCCAGCGCCCCCGCCTCGTCGGCGTGCAATACCACCGACTGGCCCAGCGCCGGAAACACCGACTGGTGGACGTTGGCCAGGATCAGGGTGTCGATAATCGCCCCCTCGCCGATCTTGATGCCGGCCTGGACGGCCGCCTCGACGTCGCTGACCGAGCCGCCCACGACGATCAGGTACTTGCCCGAGCAGATCGTACGGGCGATAAGCAACTCGACGGAGGCCGCCTTGAGCATCTCGTCCTCGACCCGATAGCCGACGCCGATGCTGGAGAGTTCGATGGCGCCGACGGATTTCGGGATGGCCATGGTTCTTATTCCTCAGTTCTTCTCGGGAAAAAGGGGACAGTCCCCATTTGTGCGAAGCACCCTTCGGGCCGTTCCGGCAAATGGGGACTGTCCCCTTTTTCCCTGTTAGATGTTCTCTATCCACACGACGCCGTCGCGGATGGCCGCGACGGTGCCGTCGATCGAGGCGTGTACGGGTGCGCCGAGGGCCGGTTTGCCGCCGGAGGCCGGCGGCCGGCCGACGACCTGGCCCTTGGTCACGCGGCGGCCGACCTCGACCGCCGGCTCGCACGCCGCGCCGAGGTGTTGTTTCAGCTTGACGCCCACCTTGCGGGCCGGGAGCAGTTCGTCGCGGAGCGGTCCCACGTTGTGGAACTGCCCGAGCCCGAGTTTCTCGATCAGCCGCTTCATGGGGGCCTTGCGGTTGCCCAGGTGCACCTCGGCGCGGTTGGAAACCAGGGGCGGGTTCTCCCACCGTTTCTTCTCGGCTGCCAGCCGGCGCTTGTTCTGCGTACAGACGTTCTTGGGATCCAGGTCCTCGGGGCAGGAATAAAGGCTGCAAAGATTGCACTCGCAGCAGAAACTGGTGCCGGCCGTGTTCGACTCGCCGACGAGGTTGAAGCCCAGGCTCCGCATGGCCCGGTGCGGCTCGATCGGATGTCCCAGGAGCCACCGCGGGCACAACTCGGTGCAGAAGCTGCACTGGTCGCAGGCGCTTTGGCCGATGCGCACGATCTGCCGCCAGTCCTGCCGCCGCCGGCGGACAACGACGTGGTCGTCGGGCAGCACGATGACGCCGCCGGTGGTCTTGTCGACCAGGGCATCGTGATTATCCTCGAGCGATCCCATCATGACGCCGCCGACCAGGTAGTTGGCGTCGGGGACGGTTGCGCCGCCGGCCGCGGCGACGCACTCGGCCAACGTCACGCCCACCGGCACGCGGAGCGTCACCGGCTCGGCCACGGCGCCGGCGATCGAGAGGAATTTTTCGGTGACTCCTTGCCGGGCCGCGGCGGCCACGTTCATCGCGGTCTCGACGTTCATAACGACCGCTCCGACCGCCAAGGGGATGCCGCCCGGCGGGATGACGCGGCCCAGCACGTCGTAGACGAGGATGAATTCGTCGCCGGCCGGATAGGCGTCGCGGAGCTCGGCCAGGTCCATGCCGCCGGGCAGCTTGGCGCGCACGAGGTCGATCACGTCGCGGTACTTCTCTTTGATGCCGACGACGGCCCGCCGGGCGCCGACCAGTTGCATGCCGGCCGCCATGCCCTCCAGGACGGCGTCGGCGTACTGGCGGAGGACTTCCTTGTCTTTGTGCAAGAGCGGCTCGCACTCGGCGGCGTTCAGCAGGAGCGAGTCGGCCCGTCCGGAGAGCTTGACGTGGGTGGGGAAGCCGGCCCCCCCGGCGCCGACCACTCCCGCCTCGGCGATCATGTCGGTCGTGATCTGCGGCATGCCAGCCCTGTTGCTGTGAGGAGGAAGACCCTTTTCAGTATACCATTTGGGGTAGGGCTAAGGGATTGGGGATTAGGGATTAGGGACTTGGGGTCGCTTGCGGTTTGACCCCCCTATCCACCTTTCGGGGGGGGCCGCCGGCGGAAAACGTTTGCGGAATCCGTCGTCCTGAGAGATAATTGGGTGTAGTATCGTGTTGTGGCTTCGTGCATTGAGGCGGCGATCCTTATCGTTTAATTGGGTAGGGCTTATGCCATACGGGAAACGCCATTGGCGCCTGGTCGTTGCCGTGGCAGTCCTTCTTGGATTGCTCATCACCGGCGTTTCGCCGGCCCTTGCGGTCGTCATTGCCGGTGGCGACGGCACGGGCAACACCACGATGCCCCCCTATCCGTCGGATAACGGGTTTCCAGGCACGGATCCCGGGTGGTGGGGTTCTATTGTCCTAGCCCCCGAAACAGGGGTTTACCTCGGCAACGGCTGGGTGCTGACGGCCTACCACTCCGTCCAGTCCCATGTTCAGGACGGTACGCAATTCTCCGTGACGATCGGCGGCAACCCCTACACATCGGTTGTTGGCAGTTACCAGCGATTGGCCAACCCAGCCTACCAATCGGGCGATCCCGCTTACAACCAGTGGTCAGACCTGGAACTTTACCAGCTCAACAAGATTCCGCCAGGGCTCCCGAACCTCTACACCTCGATCAGCCAAACCGCGCCGCTCAACAACTGGATTGTGGCCGCGGGAGCCGGGCCTTCGGGCCGATCCGCCACCGACCTCTGGTTTGACACCTCGGGGAATGTTGTTCCGGCAGGGTCTTCCACGGCCGTCTACAACGGCTTCTCGTATAACTACGACCAGGGGACTCCCTTGCGCTGGGGTGAGAGCCAGGTGACCGCCACGGCGCCCAACACGAACGACGGCTCCGGCATTACCCAGATGTTCTCCGCGCCCTTCGGGCCCAACACGTTCCAGGCTGCGCCGGGCGACTCCGGCGGCCCCGCGTTCTCTTACAACACCGCGACCTCGCAGTGGGAGCTTTCCGGCCTCCTACTGGCAAACGACGTCCCCGATGCTCTTTCCAATTCGCACGAGGCGAACTACGGCTCCAACTGCTACATGGCGGACCTCAGCCAGTACCGCACCGAGATCACCAACATCGTCCCCGAGCCGTCCTCGGTAGCCTTGCTCGCGGCGGGCGGAGTGGGGCTGCTGGGATACCGGTTGCTGCGGGCGCGCCGCCGCTAAAGAATAAAACGCCATAGGGTCCATCGCATAACGTTCTTGAGCTTCTCGGCAGGGCCGCCTGGGTGTTCTTCCTACCGCTGTTCGAGAAAGGGCTTTCGCGTGGGAATGAAGATTCGCAAGGCGGTGATCACGGCGGCGGGGCCGAACCAGAACCGGCTCCCGCTGCAACGATTCGTCGACATCGATGGGACCGAAAAGACCGCGCTGGCGATCATCATCGAAGAGGTGGTCGCGGCCGGCGTGGAAGAGATCGCGGTGGTGATCCGTCACGGCGACCAGCCGGCCTACGCGGAAGCGGCCGGCGGCTACGCGCGGATGCTCAGCTTCGCCGAGCAGCCTGAGCCGCGCGGCTATGGCGACGCTCTCTATCGGGCGGCGGAGTTTGTCGACGGCCAGCCGTTCGTACACCTGGTGAGCGATCACCTCTATCTCAGCGGCCAGTCGCGGCGATGTGCCCAGCAACTGGTCGAGGCGGCCCAGACGCAGGAATGCCCCGTCTCGGCCGTGCAGCCGACGCGGGAAAGCATGCTGCGGTACTACGGCGCGGTGGGCGGCCGGCGCGAGCCCGGCCGAACGGACCTCTACGTGATCGAGCGGGTGATGGAAAAGCCCACGCCCAGCGAGGCCGAGCAGCACCTGATTGTGCCGGGGCTTCGCGCCGGCTACTACCTCTGCCTGTTCGGCATGCACGTGCTCACGCCGGTGGTGATGGAGATCCTGGGCGAGTCGATCTCCGCTTCGCCGGACCCGGCGGCGCCGGGTGCCCCGGTCGGCAGCCGGAGCCAGCCCGTCATGCTCTCGCCCGCCCTGGAAGAACTGGCCCGGCGCGAGCGCTACCTGGCGATGGAACTCGACGGGACGCGCCACAACATCGGCGTGAAGTACGGAATGCTCCTGGCACAACTGGCCCTGGCCCTGGCCGGCAAGGACCGCGACGAGATCCTCGCCCGGATGATCGAACTGCTGGCGAGGGGCAAGGAGAATGATGCATGCTGAATGGTCATCGTTCCCAAGGATTTCGCCGATGCCGGCCAGCCTGATCGGGATCATCACCGCCGCCGATGTGAATCTGCGAAACCGCTCGCTGGACGAGTTCTGCCGGGACGCCTCCGCTGACCAATTGCTCCGGGCATGCCGGGAGTTGGATGCCTTCCGCCGGAGCAGCGGGAACCTTTACGAGCGTGTTCGGGCGCTGTTCTTTCTGAGCACGATCTACCGCTATTACTTGCCGGACAAGCTGCCGGCGGCCGGTCGGGCCCTGGTGCCCTACCGCGGCTATACGCACCTCTTGGCCCGCCGATTTGAGGAAGCCCTTGACGACTTCCTCGCGGTCCAAGCGTGCGAAGGCCCGAGCGACGCGGTGGCTAGCGCCCTGGCCGCAGGTTATCACGCGCTGGGTTTTCAGACATTGGCCGACCAGGTGCGACGGAGCGTCCGCTCGGTCCGCGGCAACCAGTGGATGTTTCGCATGGGCCATCCCGGGGATCATCCGCTGGAGATTTGCAAGGCCCTGCTCGAACGCGCGGGCACCGGCGGCCCCTTTCCAATTCTCTGCGAGCAGACGCCGGTGCGGATGGACCTGTCGCACAGTGCGTGGAGCGACATTTTCTTCCTGGGCATGGATTTTCCCGAAGGGGCACGGGTGCTGAACGTGTCGGTGGACCTGGGTGTGCGCGGTCGGGATACCGAGCCCAGAGCCCCCATCGAGGTCTACCTCCGCGTGATCGACGAGCCAGTACTGCGGCTGGTGAGCATAGACCTGAAGTCGAAGGCCGACAGCACCCGGCTTGGCGAAGTGTTCGATTTTGCCAAGGATTACCTGGGCTTGCTCAAGGCCGCTGTGATTGCCGCGGGGATCGTGCCGCCCGGGCTGGAAGGTTCGGAAGAGCGCCTCGGCGGCGTGTTGAGCCGGCTGGTCGGCCCCGGCCTGGGCCTGGAGATCGTCAGCAAAGTGAACGACATCCCCAAGGGCTCGCGGCTGGCGGTCTCGACGAATCTGCTCTCGGCCATCATCACAGTGGCAATGCGGGCCACCGGACAAGTCCATTCGCTCACCGGCACGCTCCACGAATCGGAACGGCGGCTGGTGGCCGCCCGGGCAATCTTGGGTGAGTGGCTGGCCGGTTCGGGCGGCGGCTGGCAGGATTCGGGCGGCATTTGGCCGGGCATCAAGATGATCGAAGGCCGCGTCGCCGGTCCGGACGATCCCGAATTCGGCATCAGCCGCGGCCGCCTGCTGCCCGATCACCGTATATATGCCGAGGACGAAGTCAGCCCGGCGATGCGGCGGCAAATCCGCGAGAGCTTCATCCTCGTCCACGGCGGCATGGCCCAGAACGTCGGGCCGATCCTCGAGATGGTCACCGAGAAATACCTCGTCCGCTCCGAGCCCGAGTGGTCGGGACGGCAGCGGGCCATCGCCTTGATGCGCTCGATCGAGTCGGCCCTCCGTGAAGGCAGCGTTCGCAAGCTCGCCGAGGCGACGACGATCAACTTCTGCGACCCCATCCAGACCATCATTCCCTGGGCGACCAACCAGTACACGGAAACGCTCATTGCGCGGACCAGGGGGCAATTCGGCGACGCATTCTGGGGCTTCCTGATGCTGGGCGGGATGTCGGGCGGCGGCATGGGCTTCATCTTCGATCCGCGCCACAGGCCCGAAGCCCAGGATTTCCTCCAAGAACTGATGAGCACGACGAAGCGCCGGCTCCAAAGCGCGCTGCCGTTTGCAATGGAGCCGGTGGTCTACGATTTTGCGATCAACGACCGCGGCACGGTGGCGACGCTCCTGGAAAGCGGCGAGGCATTCATGCCTCCCGGCTACTACGCCATGGTTGCGCCACAGTGGCTCCGCCGGGACATCCGGTCGTTGCCGCCGACCGTGCGCACGGAAATCGGCCGGTTCGCCGTCGCCTGCCGCTCGCATCCGCGGCTGGTCGGCGCCATGGACATGCTCTTTGCCTCGCTCTTTCCTCCGCCTGTAGGCGAAGAACTTGGGCAGGGCGGGCTCCACGGCCTGCTGACCGAGAACGGGTTCGACCCGGAACTTCACGAGCAGATCCGCTCGGACATGCGGGCCGGCCGGATCGGGTTGGCGCAGAACCGCCTGCCGGCCAGCACGGTGATTGAAGACGTGCGCGATGGGGACGTGATCGACGTGACTTCCGGGCTCGGCCCGCACGGCGCCGTGTACCGCAGGCTGGGCGAGGCGGCGCTGGCCGACGGCCAGGTCGGCGTGCTCACGCTGGCCGCCGGGGCGGGCAGCCGCTGGACCCAGGGGGCTGGCGTTGTCAAGGCACTGCATCCCTTCTGGCGGTTCCACGGCCGCTACCGGAACTTCATCGAGATCCATCTGGCCAAGAGCCGGCGCGTGTCTGAGGCATTTGGGACGGCCGTACCGCACGTCGTCTCAACCAGCTACCTGACGCACGCCCCCATCGAACAATCGCTCGGCGAGGCGGCCAACTACGGCTACGGCGGTTCGCTCTGGTTGTCGCGCGGTTGCTCGGTCGGCTTGCGGCTGGTGCCGATGCCCCGCGACCTGCGGTTTGCCTGGGAGGAAATGCCGCAACAGATCCTTGACGAGCAGGCCCAGAAGGTCCGCGAAAGCCTGCACGCTTCGCTCGTCGGCTGGGCGGAAAGCTGCGGCGGCGCGAGCGACTACACCGACAACCTGCCGCTTCAGTGCCTTCACCCGGTGGGCCACTGGTTCGAACTGCCCAACCTCATGCGCAACGGCACGCTCGCGAGGCTCTTGGCCGAGCGGCCCGAGATCCATTATCTCCTGCTTCACAACATCGACACGCTGGGGGCGGATCTCGATCCGGTTCTGTTGGGCCTGCACATCGCCGGCCGCTCGTGCCTGACGTTCGAAGTAATGACGCGGCGATTGGAGGACCGTGGCGGCGGGTTGGCCCGCGTCGGCGGCCAGCCGCGGCTGATCGAGGGCCTCGCCATGCCCCGCGAGGAAGACGAGTTCCGCCTGACCTACTACAACTCGATGACTACCTGGATCACGATCGATCGGCTTCTGGAGGTCTTTGGGCTTTCGCGCGGCGAGCTGGCCGACGAAGACCGCGTCAGCGACGCCATCCGGCGGCTGAGCCTGCGGATGCCGACCTACGTCACGCTCAAGGACGTAAAGAAGCGCTGGGGCCACGGCCAGGAGGACATTTTTCCCGTCGCCCAATTCGAGAAGCTTTGGGGTGACATGACCGCTCTGGCGGAAGTCGCCTGCCGCTATGTGGCGGTTCCCCGCCTGCGCGGCCAGCAACTCAAGGAGCAGGCCCAGCTTGACTGCTGGCTTCGTGACGGCTCGGCGGCCTATATCGACGGCCTCTGCGCATGGGAGTAGGCCTACCACGAGGTAGAAGAGCATCGAGGCTCGACTCACTGCCCGCATGGCGCGCCCAGGATCCGTCCGACGGCGTCGGTCAGGTCCGCGACATTGGGCCAGAGGGCGAGCATCTCGGGCGTGGCGAGTTGGATCTGCTCGGCGCCCCGTCCCGTGCGGACGAGGATCCCGCGCACCCCGGCGGCCGCGGCGGCCTCCAGATCCGTCCACGAATCGCCCACGAGCCAAGAGGCCGCCAGGTCCAGCCCCAGGTCGCGCTGGGCCTGATGGATCAACCCGGGGGCCGGCTTGCGGCAGAGGCAGCCGTCCTCGGGCCGATGGGGGCAAATGTAACTGGCGTCGATCCGGCCGCCGCGGCGCTCGATCTCCGCGACGATCCGGCGGTGCAACGCCCAGGCCGTCGCCTGCTCCATGAGCCCCCGGCCGACCGAGGCCTGGTTGGTCACGATGACCACCGCCATGGGCGAATCGGCCAGACGGCGCATCGCTTCGAATGTGCTCTGGAAAAACTCGACCTCCGACCAATCCTTTACATAGTCGGGCCGGTTCTCGATGAGCACTCCGTCGCGATCCAGGAAGACGGCCGCTCGCATCGCACCGCGAAAGACTTCCAGGTTTTGAGAGGCCATCGGGGGCTCAGCCACGGATGGAACACGGATTATACACGGATGCCTCGGCAGACAAATCGAGCCTCGACCGCCCGCCTTCGATCTGTGTTCGATCCGTGGCTGAATCCGGAAGTTATTCTTCGCCCGGGCTTTGTCTCGGGTCAAGCCTTGACGATCTTCTCGCGTCCCTGGCGGACGCCCTTGGTCGCGTTGCGACTGTCCACCACCAACGCCGCGTGACGCACGATGAACTCGTAGTCGTAGGCCGAATGGTCGGTGGCGATCAACACGCAATCCTGGGCGGCCAGGTAATCGGGCACCAGCGGGCAACTGCTCATGTCCGGCAGGCGGTAATGCCGCGTCGCGGGCAATATCGGGATGTACGGATCGTTGTACGTCACCACGGCGCCCTTGGCCAAGAGCAACTCCATCAGCCGGAACGACGGGCTTTCCCGGGCATCATCCACGTCCTTCTTGTAGGCCACCCCCAGCACGGCGACCCGGCTGCCCCGCAGCGGCTTGCCGTGGTCGTTCAGGGCCTCGACGACCCGGCCGACCACCCACTCCGGCATGCCCGTGTTGATCTCGCCGGCCAACTCGATGAAGCGGGTGCTCAGCCCGCTGCACCGGGCAAGCCACGTCAGGTAGAAGGGGTCGATGGGAATGCAGTGTCCGCCCAGTCCCGGGCCGGGATAAAAGGCCTGGAACCCGAACGGCTTGGTACGCGCCGCGTCGATCACCTCCCAGACGTCGATGCCCATCCGCGTGAACAGGATCTTCAATTCGTTGACCAACGCGATGTTGACCGCCCGGTAGGTGTTTTCGAGAATCTTGGCGGCCTCGGCGATCTCGCAGTTGGAGACCGGCACGACCTCGGCCATCGCCTGGCCGTAGAGGAGTTGGGCCAGCCGTCCGCTGGCGGCGTCCATCCCGCCGACCACCTTGGGGATCCGCTCGGCCGAGTATTTCGGATTGCCCGGATCTTCCCGCTCCGGACTGAACGCCAGGTGGAAGTCGCGGCCGGGCGCCAGGCCGCTCTCCCGCAGGATCGGCAACACCACGTCTCGCGTCGTGCCGGGATAGGTCGTGCTCTCCAACACCACCAACTGACCCGGGCGGAGCGTGCGGGCGATCTGGCGGGAGGTGGCTTCGATGTACGTCAGGTCCGGATCGCGGCTCTCGTCCAGGGGGGTGGGGACGCAGATCAACAGGGCGTCGGGCTCACCCAGGCGGCCCATGTCGGCCGTGGGAACGAACCGGCCGGCGGCGACGCACTCGGCGATCCACTCGGCCGGGATGTGCCGGATGTAGCTCTTGCCGGCTAGGAGCTGGTCGATCTTGGCCTGGTCGAGGTCGAAGCCCATCGTGCGGTATCCGGCGGCCATGAAGGCCCGGATCAGCGGCAGGCCGACGTAGCCCAGCCCAATGACGCCGACCGTAGCCGACTTATCGCGAATCGCCTGTTCGAGGGGTATGGTCATAACTGAACCGCGTCAAAAGAGGAATGGGTGGCCAGGAGTTGGTCGCCCCCTCGCTGCGGGGGAATGTCTCCAAAGAACTCTGTCAATTCTAGCACACGGACGGGTTCTCCAGAAGCGATCAGCCCCACCCTTCGGGCAGCCGGGACAGGTACTTCTGGAGCCGGGCCCTTGCGTTGGTGATGGTCATGGGCTCAGGCGCCGCGTCGCTCTCGTGCGCCCAGTAGTTACGAACGCGGCGCACGGCGTGGGCGCCGGCGCGGTCGGCAGCCGAGATTCTCCGCCCGTGCCGGCCGCCGATGCTATCGATCAGGACCGATGCCGCCTCTTCTCGCGTCGGGTCGTTGTGCCGCGCCCGGTCGTACGAGCGGAGCGCAGCCTCGAAGGCCGCGAAGAGGCGGACCAGGTACGTCCCTTCGAGGTTCCTGTCGGCCTCGCGAAGGCGCGCACGCTCCTCGTCACCCATCCGCTGCAGGAGATCTGGCGCCGCCGTACCGAGCGAGCCCTTCAGCCGGTCGACGGCGAGCCTCGCGGCCTTATACTCGCCCTCAACATTCTTGATATGCTCGTGCCAGTCAAAACGAAGGTTCGGCATGGTCGGCGATCGAGTCGAGGACCTGGTTAATCGTCTTTTCGGAAAGGGCCAGGGCTTGCGCCTCAACCACCGAGTGCGTCTCCCTTGGGTCGGGTGGAAAGGCGTAGTGGATCACCCACCCGCCGTCTTCAAAATAGAGGCTCGCTACATCGTCGTACGTCGGCATCAGGTACAGGTCGACGACCCCCTCGGCCCCCGGCACGTCGTACGCAACCGGGTCGAGGAGCACGCGGATCGGGCCCTTTTGGAGGAAGAGGGCCGGGATCTCAAAGACCTGACGCTCGCCGTCCCGCATCTTCTTCGGATACGGCTTGGTGACCCACTCGTGCGGCTCGACCCATTTTCGGACCTGCTCGATTAGCGCCTCCACCCGCTTCTGAAATTGGTCTCGCTGCTCGGACATCGGCGTGCCCCCGGCGGTAGTTATCTCGTTCCCTGATTCGCTCCCAACGCCCACGATCGATTATACCAAAACAAAGGCGCACAGCCACCCCCCTCCCCATTGGATCGAGGTAAATGTAGCGGTCCAGGTCGGTGGCCTTGTCGCCGTTTCTACGGGCTTTGGAGTCCCATCCACCCCCAAACGCTCTCTACGGGGCAGCTTTCCGTTCTTTCGCAACGCCGGGGAAAGAAGTAAAATGCCCCACGCTGCTTGAAACGACCACAGCCCAGTGCCAAAGGCCGAAGATGGACCACACTTACGAAGAAATCCGAAACGTTGTAATCGACATCCTTGCTGACGAAGATTGCCGCATCCAGCACGCAGGGATACTCGCTGCTCTGCCTGCAAAGTTCCCGAAATCCATCCAACATCAACTCGTAACACCCTTGGTCGCTAAGTGCCTCCCCGGTCACACGCACGGGAAACCCGAACTCATTGAGCCATAAGGTTTTTCCAAAACTCCGCCTTGGTTGTCTTGGGTTTCTCGGGGCAACGATTCCGCTCAATTCGCTCCTTCGCACACGGATTGTCCCGATATGCTTCGACTAGTTCCTTGACCTTTGCGACATCGGATTTGGTGATTTGCCAAACTACTCGCATCATTGTTCCCTATCCCAGGCGTGGGGACACGATCCCTACTCCAAATCGCAGTGCCCCCTAATTGTTTTGGCATAGGTGCCCCGGATCAGAGGCCCAAAGAATCACGTAAACATCCCTCGACGGCGTGCAAATCACGAGCCGTCGGATTCCCAAGCTTTCTTATGATGAGAGTTCGCTGCACGGTGGCCATGTGGGAACGAACCCAGGAAGGCTGGTGCAACCCCGCTGTTTTCCAGTCCTGCAAAGCGCAATCAGTTGTGCGGGTGGTTCTTGGGCGCCTGGAGGTGACGGCGGCAATCAGCAATTCGTCCCAATCATCATGATAGGTGCAGGTGCTGACTACCACGGCGGGACGGTCTTTTTTGCCGCCTGGGCCGCTGAACGGAAATTGAACGAGCACCACCTCCCCGCGCTTATATGGATGCCGGGCGGCCATTATTCTCCCTCATCATCCCAGTCCTCGGCTGAAAGTTGCAACCAGCCCAGGCTTTCAGCGACCTGGGCAAGCTCCTCCGCATCAACCTGTTGCTCTTTCACCACAAGTCCCACAAAAGCAGGCGGCAGCTCGCCTGGTGTGACAACGGAATGGACATGAAGCAAGCCTTTCTTGGCCCATTCCTCAATTGTTTCGGGGGACAGCCCGAACCGAGTCGCTGCTTCGTTCAGGGAAATCATTGACATAGCCTTTACCCTCCACGAATCTATGGTAAGCATAACTCCAATGACAGTTTAACCCACTTGGCGGTCTCGCGCTTCATAAAGAACCTTGCCTTTCTCGATGATCTCACGCAGAAACCAATTATCATCCTTCAAGCCACGCTCGATTTGCCAGGGGGTGCGCACAATCAGGTCGAGTGAAAACAGACGCTTGAATGCCATTGTGATGCGGATGGATTGATCGATCGCGTCCTTGACCCGCATGATAACGAGCAGATCGACGTCGCTCTCTTCATTGGTTTCCCGCAGGCATAGGAGCCAAATAGAATGATCTTGTCCGGCTGGAACCGCTCGGCGATGCGGCGCGCGAAACGGCGGATCGCCGCCACCGGGACGTTCGGCGAGGCGTAACGGTACGGCTGCACGTATCGGGGGCTAGTCTGTTTCTTGGCCATGCCGTAATTCTACCACCGGGGGCTGAGCGCGGCCAGTTTCACAAAACCTTGCAAGCGGGCGGAACCATGATAGAATAAGGTAAGTTACTGTGGTTCGTGGCAATTTGAACCCGTCTCAAGACATACTCAGGGGCCAAAGGCCGGAGATTCAAATCCTCTCGCCCCGATTTTGCCGCCTTGGGACGTAGCCGGAGCAATGTATGGGCCGGATTCGAGAATACATCCGCGTCAACGGCAAGAAGTTCTGGACGCTCTTCGACTCCGGGGCTCGCAACACGTATATCGTCCCCGCCGTCGCCCGCCACCTCGCGACCACGAAGCTGCCGAAGTCCTTCAAGTCGGCGGTGGGAGGTAAAGTCCACAAGACCGCGACGGCCGCCCTCCTGGTGGCTCAAGTCGAAGGATACAATATTTCCACCAACGCCATGGTCATCGACGACATCGGCGCCGACGAGGACGCCAGGCCCATTCAGGTGCTATTCGGCGCCTTGGCGATGCAGCAATGGGGGATCCGGCTCGTCCCCGAAGAGGAACGGCTGGACCTGGCGCACTACCCCAAGGAATTCGTCGAGTTCTAAATAGCCTTGCACGATTCCGGGAAGGCTGGTACCCCGCGTCACGCCGCAACCCCCGGACGCAGTCCGGGGGCTTTCCTCACAGAATCACGCACGTCTATTTAGGGATCGGCAGAAGGGGGGCCCGCGTCCGGCGGCGTTTCGTCCAGCCGGTCGAGCACTTCCCGCAGGCGTTTTCGGTGCGGGTTGACGGCCCGGGGCAGGGCCTCTTCGATCGCGCAACGCACCTGGTCCAGTTGTGCGGGGGCGAAAGGCAGGAACTGCGTGCCCGAGGGGACCTCCGCCAGTCGTTGTTTCACCGCGGGCGGCAGGTGAGTAACGCGGACCAGGGATTCCCGCTGCCCCTCGGTCAACCGGACTCCGGTGCCCAGCGTCGTCCGGTTGCCTTGGCCGAACGAGAGAATACTCTTAATGCCCCGCTTGTTCAGCAGGGCGGTGATCCGACGATAGACGCGGAGAAGCCCTTGGGCGTTCTCCTCATGTTTCGACTGGATCCATGCCAAGGCGACATAGGTCGCCAGCGAATTGACCTCCTGCCAGGTGAACGGCACCGGTTCCTCGGCCGTGGCGTTCCGGATGCGGCGGACGAGC
The DNA here is from genome assembly GCA_050014815.1 of Thermoguttaceae bacterium. Taxonomy (GTDB): domain Bacteria; phylum Planctomycetota; class Planctomycetia; order Pirellulales; family Thermoguttaceae; genus JBEKCP01. The sequence goes on from JBEKCP010000011.1 coordinate 26,231, forward strand.
CGGCTTTCCCAGGAGCCCAGCTCGTCGACGAGCAGTTGCCGCTCCGCCTGGCTGAGTTTCAGCGGGATCGGCTCGGAGCTGCCGGCGTGCCTTCTATGAGTCATGCGGATCTTGTCTTCCTATTCTCCGTTTCAATGCGCTTCATCCATGAATCGCCGGAAGGTCTCGATCATATACGCCAATTGGGCATCGGTCAGTCCGGGATAGACGCCGACGAAGAATGTGTCGCGCATGATGGTGTCGGTGTTGCGGAGGTCGCCGGCCACGCGATAGGCGATCTCCGCATAGGCGGGATGGCGGACCAGGTTGCCGCAGAAGAGGGGCCGCGTCTCGATCCTGGCCGCCTCCAGACAGGTCGTCAGTTCGTTGCGGGTGAAGCCGGCGCCGGGGCGGACCGTGATGACGAAGCCGAAATAGCTCGGCTCGGTTCCGGGCGGCGTTTGGGGCAGCAGGAGGCGGTCTCCGTAGGGCGCCAATGCCTCGCCCAGCGCGGTCCAGTTCCGCTTCCGCGCGGCCAGGAACCCGTCGAGCTTCTCCAACTGCGCGCAGCCGATGGCCGCCTGGATGTCGGTCACTTTGAGATTGTACCCGATGTGCGAGTAGACGTACTTGTGATCGTAGCCGAAGGGCAGCGTGCCGAACTGCTGCGAGAACCGCTTGCCGCAGGAGTTGTTCTCGCCGCCGCCGCAACAGCAATCGCGTCCCCAGTCGCGGAAGGAACGGGCGATGCGGGCCAGAAGGGGATCGCCGGTCAGGACCGCCCCCCCCTCGCCCGTCGTGATCTGGTGCGCCGGGTAGAAGGAAAGCGTGGCGAAGTCGCCGAGGGTGCCGGCGGGCCGGCCGCCGATCCTCGCGCCCAGGGCGTCGCAGCAGTCTTCGATCAGCCACAGCCCGCGCCGTCGGCACAGTTCCCCGAGCGCGGCCGCATCGAAGGGGATGCCCATCGTGTGGGCGATCAAGACGGCCCTGGTCCGCGGCCCGATGGCGGCGGCAACCGCATCGACCGAGGGCACGTACGTGCCCAGCTCCACGTCGACGAACACCGGCGCCGCCCGGTTCTGAATGATCGGGTTGACGGTGGTGGGGAATGCGGCGGCCGCCGTGACGACCTCGTCGCCGGGCCGCACCCTACGGTCGCCCAGGAGCGGGGAGGTGAGCGCGCTCATGGCGATCAGGTTCGCCGAGGAGCCGGAGTTGACGGCCAGGGCCGCGTGCAGTCCGAGCCGAGCGGCCAGGTCCGTTTCGAACTGCTCGGCATAGCGGCCGGCGGTCAGCCAGAAGTCCAAGCAGGCGTCCACCGCGCGGCGGAGCTCGTCGGCGTCGAACACGCGGCCGCCGTAGTGGACGGTGCTCTCGCCCGGCACGAACTCCGACCGCCCGAAGGCCTCCTCGTGGTACTCGGCCACGAGATCGAGGATCTTGCGGCGTGTCTCGCCGGCTCGCGTCATCGCAGCTTGCTCTCCGGCGGCTTTCCCGGGTCGTCGAAGTTGATGCGTTCTCTTTCGACCACCAGGGGGCGGTGGAGCACCTGGGTGTGGATGGCCCCGATGTATTCGCCGAGGATCCCCACGAAGAAGAGCTGGACGGCCGAGAAGAAGAAAATGCCGATCACCAGCGGCGCCATGCCGAGCTGAAAACTGTTCCAGAAGACCAGCTTGTAGAAGAAATACGCCAGGGCCACCAGCAGGCTGAGGCAGGCGATGCCGAAGCCGAGCATGGTGGCCAGCCGCAGCGGGACCTTGGAATGGCTGACGATGCCCAGCATGGCGATGTCGAACAAGTCGTAGAAGCTGTGCTTGCTCTTGCCGTGCTCGCGCTGCAACTGCGTGTACTCGACCTGGCAGGGACGGATGCCGATCTCGGCGATCAGTCCGCGGAAATAGGGGTAGACGTCGTCGATCCGCCGCAGGATGTCCATCACGCTCTTGTCGTAGAGTCCGAAGCCGTGGAAGCCGTCGATGAGCCGGATGTCCGCCAGCCTCCGGACCAGGCGGTAGTAAGAATTCCGCACGGCGAACATGATCGGCGATTCGTCGCTCTGCTCCTTCACCCCGACGACGATCTTGTGCCCCGCCTCCCACCTCTTGAGGAACTCGACGATCAGCTCCGGCGGCTCCTGGAGATCGGACGACAGGCCGATAACGGCGTCACCGCGGCCCTGCAAGAGCCCGTAGTAGAACGATCGCACCGGTCCGAAGTTCCTGGTGTTGATGATCACCCGCACGTTCTTGTCGGCGGCGGCCAGCCTCCTGAGGATGTCCTGCGTGCCGTCGGTCGACGCGTTGTCGATGAAGATGTGCTCGTAGCGGTACTTGCCGAGCGACGCGAAGATCGCCTTCACCTGGCGATAGGTTTCTTCGACGTTCTGTTCCTCGTTGTAGCAAGGCGTAACGACACTAATGAGTTTCATGATGGGTTGGGTGTCCAAATGGAGGCTATTTTCGTTCACGGTTCTGGTTTCTTGCGGCCAGTGACGGGCCGCACCTCGTCAGTCAGCGCGTGCCCGGGCAAGGGCTTGCAACATCTTCCCCCACGCCATGTACGAAGGCACCCTGGCGGTAGTGCATTGCACGACATCGAATCCCGCTGCGCGCAACAGCGATTCGAGCGATTTCTCATTGAAGTAGTTGAGGTGCTCGTGGCACTTCATAATGCCCAACGGCGGGATCAAATTGGTTTTCAGCCGCACGGCCGTC
>JBEKCP010000012.1:0-28551 GCA_050014815.1 Thermoguttaceae bacterium
AAAGCTCCTTGATCTCGCGGACCCAGATGTTGCGGAAGCGGACGGGGTTGCCGTGGAACTGGAGCCCGATCGGCCCCTTGGACGCCTTGGACTTGTACTCGGGCTTGTGGTCCCAAGCGGTCTCGCCGAGCACCTGGAAATGGTTCTGCGCCACGACGCCGTTGTGCAGGACGGTCACGCAGGCCGGCTTCGCCACCGCGCCCTTGTCGTCGAACCGGGGCGCCTCCCAAAGGATGTCGTAGGTCTGCCATTGGCCCGGCTTGCGAGAGGCGTTCACCAGCGGCGGGTGCTGCTTGTATATGGCGGCCACGGCGCCGTCGGCGTAGGTTTCGTTCTGATACGAGTCGAGGACCTGGATTTCATACAGCCCCATCATGAAGACGCCGCTGTTGCCGCGTCCCTGGCCGCTGCCGACGACTTTTTCAGGGGAGGCCCACTCGACGTGGAGCTGGCAGTCGCCGAAGGACTGCTTCGATTGGATGTCGTTGCCGCCGCTGGTGACGCACCCGTCCTGGACGACCCACTTCTCGGCCTTGTTCCATTGCGACATGTCCTTGCCGTCGAACAGGACGACGGCGTCGGAGGGTGGTCCGCCGTTAGTTCCGGGCTCGACGACCGGCGGCATCTGCCACCAGATGCCGCTGAGCCATTCGACGGCGTACAGTCTCGCGGCCGCCGCGGTCAGGACGACGGCCAGCACGGCCAGGGCCCACCGGTGATGCTTGAGAGAAACGGCTCGCAGAAGAACGCCACGTTGCATGATCGGAGATCCTTTCCGGGTGTTGGAAAGCTTGACTCGCTTCTTGAGCATCCCCATGAAATGTCCTCGGCGGGAAATGTTGACGGCTACTATTATTGCATCGCCGCGGTTTAGTGGCTAGTGGCTGGTGGCTAAATGACCATGCACGATCCCGGGAGGTTTGGTTTCCAACGTCACGCCGCAACCCCCGGACGCAGTCCGGGGGCTTTCCTCCCAGGATCACGCAAGTCTATTTAGCCGCTAGCCACCAGCCACTATTTTTTCCCGAACTTGTCGCGGTACTTCTTGACAGCCTTGTCCTTGAAGGATTTCAGGCCCTTCCAGACCCGTTCCGACGCCTGGTCCACCTGCTGGGCCACTTGGGCGGAGACCGACTTGACTTCCTTGGAGGCGGAATGGATCCATTCCAGGCCGGCGGCTTCGGACTGGGGCTCCGTGCTGTCGGCCGCGGGTCCGCTCTCCACCCGAGAGTCCACGACGCGGAGCAGGACGAGCGTCGTGTCGTCCTCCTGCATCTGGCGCTCTTGGCGGAGCGAGCCGATCCGGGCCCGCCATTCCTCCGGCGACATGTTCCAGTAGCGGTCCCAGTCGGGCGGGCGGGCGGACTCGTACTGCCGCAGGGCCCACTGGGCCAGGGCGTCGGTACACAGGATCAGCAGGTCCTCGGGATAGCAGAATTCCTCCAGGGCGGCGAACCGGAGGAGTTGGTCCCGCTTCAGGTCGACGCTGCCCAGCACCATCGGGTCGGCGTCCAGTTCGGCGGACGATTGGATGGGGAACGAGCGGACCAGCTCGCCGCGGCGGACCTGGAAGAGGCAGCTATCGCCGATGGCGTGGGCGAGGAGGCGATAGCCGCCGAAGCTGCCCGCGGCGGCCTGCTGGGCCTCCAGCACGCGGACCCACAGGAGCGTGGAGAACGCGCCCATGGGCAGTTTCGCCCGCTGGAACCACGCCAGGCTGCTGGTGTCGATCCGCGAGGCCCACAGCCGCCGCTGCGTGGCCAGCCATGCAGCGAACAGGTCCTGCTCGGCGGGATCGGGGGCGTCGCCCACCGCGGCCTCGGTCAGGATCGTGGCCCACGGGCCGGAGAAGATCGACGACGAGACCCCGTCGGCAATCGCGGCGATCCGCCGCCGGGCGTCCACCGCGCAGGCGTCCTGGTAGCCCGACGGCTGGTCGGGATCTTTCGACAAGGCCAGGACGCGGGCATCCAATCGGGTAGGCATGTTATCGCAATCCCGGGGCGGCCTGGGTCCCCATGTTCAAGAACTGGATCAAGCAGGCCATGTCGGCGTTGAACGCCATGCCCCGGGCGGCCGGTTGCAGCGGGAACCCCTCGGCCACCGCGTGGCGGTAGAAGGGCTCCGGCAGCACGCTCGACATGTGGAACAGCACCCGGGCCAATTCGTCCGGCAGGCCCTCGTCGCTGGCCGGGAACATGAACGGGTCGGCCGCGGTCATCGACAGGTGGCAGTTGAACAACAGCACGTTGCCGTCCTCGGTGGCCAGCGACTTGACCGAGTCGGCGTAGGGGATCGGGTTGCCGTCCTGCGATTCGCCGTCGGTGATGTGGACCACGATCGGCGGAAAACTGCGGCGGTGCTGGCCGATCCACTCCGAAAGGACCTGGTGGGCCAGGTAGAGCATGTGGCACATCGGCGTGCCCCCTTCCGCCCTCGGGTCCACCCACACCGGCATCTCGCAGGGCACCTGGAGCATCTCGCCGGTCTCTTCGTCGGGGAGGTACTGCGTGCGGGTGTCGATGCGGGCCGGGTGGGCCCCGATCTCGGGGATCGACACCAAGAGGCGGCCGGCCAGCGGGCCTTGCAGCGCCGACTCGATGATCGGGTTGGCGCTCTGATCGGTCCGGTAGCCGAACACTCCCACGTCCATCCAGTCCTTGATGCCCTCGTCGCCGCTGGCACGGATCGCCATGTTCTGCAGCCAGCCGTTGATGGCCGTCACCAGCTCGTCCGACTTGCGGCTCGACGAGTTTCCCAGCGGCTCCTCCATCGAGAAGGACTGGTCCAAAAGGAAGAGGAAGCACGCCTTGTTCTGGCGGCTGATCGACTGCGTGTACGGTCCGCGATACATGGGGTTTTCCTTTGTCGTCGGTTATGCTTCAGCATAACAGGGCCAAGCACGAAATCCGAATATCGAAATCCGAAACAAATCCAAAATGCAAAATCCAAAGGTTCCAAACGTCGTCGTTTCTGTCATTGGGACCTTCGGTGATTTGAAATTGTTTCGGATTTCGGATTTCAAATTTCGGATTTGCATGAGTCCGACACTGCACTGAGGCACCTTACTCGTTCCCCGGTTTCCCGGAAAACAGTCGCGGCCATTTCCATCGCGACCGCGACGGGATTCGTCCCAACACCAGGGGCGAGGAGTGGAACCGCGCAAACCCGGCGTCCACGATCGCCCAGACGACCACATAGCTGCCTTCCCAGCCCCGCTCGACGGGGATCACGCGGCTGCCGTCGGCCTCGGCCCCCTCGTGCCGCGAGACCTCGGCCCGCCAAACGGCCGCCGCCTGCTCGGGCTTGTCGCCGGGACCCGGCTCCGCCGGGCAGACCGCTACGGTGCACTGATTGGCCAGCCGCTCCTCGGGCCATGACCAGCGCAGCCGATAATGGCCCTCGGGCTGCTCGACCGCGGCGATACTCGGTGCGCCGGCGGCCGGAGCCAGCCCCAGTTTCTCACGCGGCACCAGTTCGCGGCGGATCCAGTCGCTCAAAAACGCCTGGTACGGCGCGAAACAGTCCGGATACGCCTGGAGAAGCCGGATGTCGAACAAGTCCCGGAGCCCCGAGGAAGATGTCGCAGCGTCGGCGGCGGACGGCGGTGGGTTCTCGCCGACGGCGACCACAGGCTCCGCAACGTCTTCCGCCGGGGCCGCGGAAGGCGAGGTGTTGAGTACTGAGTACTCAGTACCCGGATCAGGCTGGGCCGCGTCGGCGCTGACCCCTGCCCCCTCCTCCCTGTCCCCTGACCCCTGTCCCCTGACCCCTAGCCCCTCGTCCCTGACCCCTCGCCCCTCGCCCCCCACCCCTGGCCCCTCGCTGGCCGCCCGCACCGCGGCCAACAGGGCTTCGAGCCGATCCAGCCGGTCGCCGGCCTCGCGGATGGCCACGGTCCACGGTTCGGGGAGGGGGTATTTTGCCAGGCAGCGTTTGCGGCCCCACTGGACGATCTCCGCGTCATTGTGCGCATCGATGGCCGCCTGGAGCCGCTTGATCACTTCCTGCCGCACGGCCGCGACCTGGTAATGGGGCCGCCACTTTTCGGCCTCGGGGCAGTCGGCCATGAGCTGGCGTTTCCAAAGGGCCAGGATACGGCGGTCGCGCTCGTCCAGCCCTGCTTGCCGCGGGATCTCCGCCAAGGCTTGCAAAATGGCCGCCCGTTCTTCAGCCAGGGCGATGCGCATGCCGACCTCGAGGTTCACCATCGCCTCTCCCTTGGCCTCGGCGAGCGCCTGCCAGGCGGCGACGATGGCGGCCTCGCTGGCGGGATTGGCCATCGCCCGCTCCAGGCCCTTCAGCGCAACGATGCGGCGGCGGGCCACCTCGACCCGCCGGCGAAGGTCGTGGGCATAGTCGGCGGGCAGCCGGGCGGCCAGGCTCGCCAGTCCCTTCTCGCCGTCCGGCGTGGTCTTGCCCGCCGTCCGCTGCACCAGGTGCCGCAGCCGGTCGAGGATCTGCACGCGGGTCCGCGCGTCGGCCACCCGCTGCCGCTGGGCCTCGGCCATGGCAAAGCCGGTGAACAGCGGCTCATTCCACGCCTCGACCAGTTGCCGGTCCACCGGCTCGCTGATCTCGGCGGGGATCTTGGCGAACTTCGCCCAGGCCTGCTGCCGGCACACGTGCTCGTAGGCCTGCTGGATGAGCGGTTGGAGGTGGGCGGGGGCGTCGCGAAAATGCCCACGGCGGTTCAAGAGGTCGACCGCCGCATTCCACTGCCGCTCGCCCAGCAGCCGCTCGACCTGGGCGTAGGAGTTGACCATCTGTCCCAGCGGCGGCACTTCCTCGATTCGGCCCTGGGCCAGGCCGAACAGCCGCCCCACCAGGCCGTGCAGATCGGGGTCCCTCTGGGCCGCCAGGTCGTAGCCCAGCGGCGACTGCGCCGGAGCCTGGAAGTCCTCCACGCGAAACAACAACCGGTCGTAGCCGGGCTGCTCCACGTACTTCATCCACAGCGCGGGATCGACGGCCAAGGCCCGAATCGCCGCGTAGATCACCATCGCCGAGAAGTTGTCCAGGTCCAGCGAGAGGAGCGTCGTGGCGTTGCGGCCCGAGTGCTGGTACGGCTCGATGCCCACTTCGAGGTTCCGCCGCCCGACCAGGGCGGGCACGCACATGCCGTCGTAGTCGACCAGCTTGATCTCGCCGGCGGGCGTGACCATGATGTTGCCGTGCTGGAGGTCGCCGTGGGCGAGTTGCGCGTCGGCCAACTCCTGGACGGCCTCCAGCCAGCGGTCGGCCAGTTGGGCGATCGCATCGCGGTTTCCTTCAAGCGACCGCGCCCGCAGCCATTGGAAGATCGTCTCGCCCTGCACCCAGTCCATGAGGATCAGGGGGTACCATTTCCCGTCGCCGGCCGAGCGGATGGCGTTGTCGCGGTACTCGAAGTCCACGAGGCACCGCAGCTTCCGGTCCTTCAGATACGCGCTGATCAGGTCGTACCGCTCGCGTCGCTCGGGCGATTCGGTAGTGAAGACCCGCAGGGCGAAGGGGCCTTGGCCGTCCGGATCGATGCCCTTGTAGACGACGGCGAACGCCCCGGCCCAGGGTCGGGGCTGGTTCTGCTCGTTCTTCTCGATCGTTGCCCGCTGGAGCCGCGGGTCGCGGAAGGCCACCCGGGGGCTCTGGAGCATCGCGCTGAAGTGAGAAGCCAGGGGCCAGGACATTGCTGATTCCGATCGGGTCGTCGCGAGTTCGTCCGCTCCTGGCACATGGCATGTTACCGACGATTCAGTGTACCCACGGGCCGAGCCGCTGTCAACCAGGCGCGCAGCCCGCGATCCCACGAAGAAGGACCCGTTGGATCAACGGCCCTCTCCGCGTGCTGCCCACCAGTGGGCGAGCACCTTCATCACGAGCCGTGCGGCCGCCGGATCGCAGCCGGGCGGATTCGGCGAGGGCACCAGCTCGACCACGTCGGAGCCGACCCAGCGGCACCGCGGGGCTCGGGCTATCGCGCGGAGCACGTCCATCATCTGGCTCCACGCCAGGCCGCCGGGCTGAGGCGTTCCCGTGCTCGGAATAACGGCTGGGTCCAGCCCGTCGACGTCGATCGTCAGATACACCTTTCCTTTCAATCCGGCCAGCTCGGCCAGGACTTCGCCCCATCGCCCGGCTAGCTGATGGGCGTAGAAGGTGGTGATGCGCCCGTCCGACTGCGCCAGGTCATACTCGGCCCGCGAGAGACTGCGGATACCGATCTGGACGAGCCGGCAGCCGCGGTCCCAGAGCCGTCGCATGACGGTGCCGTGCGACCAGCGGCGGCCGCCCAACTGGTCGGCCAGGTCGGCGTGGGCATCGATCTGCACGATGGTCAGTTCGGAGAGATCCTCGACCAGGCCGGTCGCCACGCCGTAGGTGATCGTGTGCTCGCCGCCCAGCGAGACGAGGAACTTCTCGGCAAGCGGCACGACGTGTTGCCGGACGGTCTCCAGGCAGGCCGGGAGGTCCTCGGCCGCCTGGGGAGGCGCCAGTGGCGGCAGCGTGTGGATCTTGGGCCGCTCGGCGAAGTTGACGAGCGTCTCCTCGTCGAACAGCTCGATCTGGCGGCTGGCGTCGAGGATCGCCTGGGGGCCCCCCCGCGTCCCCGTCCCGTAGGACACCGTCATTTCCAGCGGCAGCGGCAGGATCAGGGCGTCGGCCTCGGAGATATCGACCGGCGGCAGACCGAGGAAGGACATGGGACGGGGATTTAGGGATTTAGGGATTTGAGTTTAGCGGGCGGGCTTTGCCCGCCGTCCGCGGCCGGTCATCTGCTTTGCAGGTGCAGGGGCAGGAACGCTCCGTGTCTGGATGCAGCGGTCGCCTCAACCCCCAATTCCGTTTGCGCGTTGTAGCGGGCGGGAACCGTTTCCCTTCCGTCGACGAGTTTCGAGACCCGGATCCGGTAAAGGCCTGGGGAGAGCCCCGGATAGGTCGGATCGTCGCCGGGGGGGAAACACTGGCCGGCCTGGTCGGTGACCGCGGTGGAGGCGTGATAAGCCGGTCCCATGCACTCCTCCGGCTCGAACGTCACGGTCGCCCCTTGAAGCGGCTGGCCGTCCAGGTCGATGACGGCCATATGGGACACGCGGGCACATGGCTCTTTCAGCCACTGAGCGGCGCGTTGGGCGATCTGGTCCTCGCTGAGCGTCCCGTCAGGCTGGGAGTTCATGGCCGCCGCCATGGCCGCGAGCGCCGGGCTCTTCTCGATTTCTGCGGCGTCGATCTTGCCGTCGTGATTGGCGTCGTACTGCTCGATGGCCCGGCGGGCCACGTCGGCCGGCGCCAGGTCCGCACGCTTCGGGGGCGGCGGGCTGCCGGAACAGCCCGCCGTCGCCAGGAGCACCATCACGGCCGCCGACGCACTGCCGCAGAGCGGGGGCATCATCGAGTCGTCCTCATAGCTTGGACACATCGACCTTGCCGCCGTCGTTGCGGACGCCGAGTTGGCCCAGGGTGCCCGGGTTGATCGTATAGCTGAGCAGGTGCACCGAGTTGTCGCAGAAGACCGTGTTGAACCCCGCGATGTGCGCGCTGCCGAACCGCTGCGTGCAGTCTTCCAGGTTGTACATGTCCCGTCTGGGCTGGCGATTCGTAGTGGAACTGGTCTCGGTTGGCGACGGGACGCAACGGTTGATGTCCCAATCGTAGCCCTCGTAGGCGCTATTGTTGTCCGAACAACCCTTGCCGGTGTAGTACTGCTCTATGTCCATGTATTTCTCGCCGGCGTAGATCGTCTGGCTCAGGCCGTCGGTGATGTGTGCGGGCTGGACTTGGCTCCGCCGGGCAAAGACCCCGCTGGGGTTTTGGGTGGCCGCGAACCCGCAGTTGGGATACTGGCTCAAGCAGTTGCTCGATGGCCCCGTATTGTTGTCCATCAGGGTGCCCGAGTTGCCCGCGTAGTCAGTCTTGGAAGCTCGCGTCGGCGGATCGGCGTTGTAGGACGCTTCCGTCGGGGGGTATCCTATGACTTTGCGCCGGGTCGGGCAAATGAAGATAGGGACTATCGCATTGCGCATCTGCGCCAATGTTGTCTTCTTGGTATTGATGTCCTGGCCCGCTGCCATGTCGTGAATCCGATCGTAGCCCAGAAACGGCAGCGAGCTGTAGAGCCATCCGCCGGGCTGGCGGGCGCCGAAGCCCATGTCGGGATCCCCGGTCCACATGTACCCCCAGCCGCCGGAGGGGAAGTAACCGAGCTTGGCGACGTGCTGTTGGGCGGCCTGGCCGAGCTGGTAGAGGTTGTTCTTGCACATCACCAGCCGCGCCGCCTCGCGGACGCTCTGGACGGCAGGCAGCAGAAGCCCGACCAAAAGCGCGATAATAGTGATGACCACCAGCAATTCGACAAGGGTAAACCCTCGGTGTGTGCGATCGGAATTTGCCATGGCGCGATACTCGCCGAAAAGAGGATACGAAATCATGTTAATGGGTCGGCCGCAACAAACCAATACCACTTGCAGGTGGTGCTGCCGTGGGGTAAATGGATTCAACGGGCTTGCCCGCCGCCGGCGGTTTCGCCGCCGCCGTCGCGGCCTTCCAGGACGGCCTGGATCAGCAGCGGCCAGGCGATGGTGGCGTCGCAGTGGACCTCGGCGAACCGGCCGCCCTCCTCGATGCTGAGGAACTTGCCCCAGGAGACGCCCTCGGCATAGGTGCAGCCGCTCAGGCCGCCCCAGTGGGCCGGCTCGGGGCAGAGCCTCACGCCGTACTGGAAACGCGGGACCGGGAGCTTCGAGCCCAGCCGCATGTTGACGACATCGTTGAGCGGGCCGACCTGCTGGGCCCAGTTCCGCGGCACGCCGCCGCCGATCGTGAAGATGCCCAGCCGCTTCGCCCGATGAATCCGCCGCGTGTAGTCGAACAGGTCGAGGAACGGATTCAGCGGCGGCGGGTCCGCGGCAAACAGGGCTTCCGGATCCTGCTCGGGCACGGTGCCCGGGTCCCCGGCCATCCGCCGGGCCAGGAAGTGCGCGGCCACGTCCAGGCCCAGCTCCGAGTCGGTAAAGGCCGGCACGTAGACCGGCACCTCCAGCCGGAACGCCGTGCCGAGGATACTGGGCACCTGGCCCTGTTCGACGAGCCGGCGGCCGATCTCGCGGTTGATCTGCCATGAGCCCAACGGCTGCGACCAGTCGAGGCCCTCCAGGACCTGGCTGACCAGTTCCTGGGCATGCCAGAGGTTGGCCTCCATTTCGAGCGTGTCGTAGACGCGGTTATAGCCCCACTGGAAGAGCTGTTGGTCGGAGACCCGCGGATCGTACTTGTAGTGGACGCAACCGATGGCCTCGGAGAGGCCGTGGGCAAGGACCGCCCCGGTCGAGACGATCAGGTGGGCCAGGCCGGCCTCCATCATCCGGCAGAGCACCAGGCCCATCTTGGCCACGCTCATCGCGCCGGAAACGGTGACGACGATCGTACAGTCGGGATCGTCGGCCATGGCCCGGAGCACATGGTAGGCCTCGCCGAGTTCCCGGCCTCCGAAGGCCGTTTTCGACATCTGCTCCATCAAGCGGGCCAGTCCGGTGGTCGGGCCCGGATCCAGGGGCTCGAGCGGTTCGAGGCCGTCGTTGCGACCGTCGTGCAGGGTTCGCGTCATGATCGGGCTCCCGAGCGGTGGCTGGCAGACCTCCAGGGAACTCCATTTCAGGGGCCGGGGCTGGTTTTGTCAAGGCGGGCGGTGAGGCAGGGGTGAAATACTTGACGAGCGGGAGACTTATTGGCACAATCGTGGTTTCGGTTGCAATCGCCGTTTAGCGGGCGGGCTTGCCCGCCGTGCGGCACGCGGAAGAACCCTTGCGCTACTCGGCGGGCAAGCCCGCCCGCTAAACTCGTTCCTCCGGCAGAACCATGACGGCCATGCTCCCGTTCCGCGGCAAAGTCTTGTTCTTGGGATTCGGCGCGGTTGCCCGCTGCACCCTGCCGATCTTCATTGGGCACGTGCAGGCCCGGCCGGAAGACATCACGCTCGTGGACTTTGAGGATGAGGCCCAGCGCCTCCGGCCCTGGACGGACCAGGGGGTTCACTTCGTCCGCCAGCGGGTCACCTCGGAGAACCTTGGGGCGGTGCTCGGCCGGTACCTCGGGGCGGGGGACCTCCTGATCGACCTGGCCTGGAACATCGACTGTTGCGAACTGCTGGCGTGGTGCCACGAGCACGGCGTCCTGTACGTCAACACGTCGGTCGAGGTTTGGGACCCGTACGCGGGCGCCGCAGAGCAACACCCGACCGAGCGGACGCTCTATTGGCGGCACATGAACATCCGGCGGCTCGTGGCAAGCTGGAGCGAGCCCGGGGCCACCGCCGTGCTGGAGCACGGGGCCAATCCCGGCCTGATCTCCCACTGGACGAAGCAGGGATTGGTGGACATCGCCGAGAACCTGCTGGCCGACGGCCGGCTGAAGGGCGCGGACGCCGAAGAGGTTCGGCACCTGGTCGACCATTGCACCTTCAACCGGCTGGCCAGGAAACTGGGCGTCCGGGTCATCCACTGCAGCGAGCGGGACACCCAGATCACCGACCGTCCCAAGCAAGTCGACGAGTTCGTGAACACCTGGTGCATCGAGGGCTTCCGCGAAGAAGGGATCACGACGGCCGAGATGGGCTGGGGAACCCACGAAAAACAACTTCCCAATCTGGCCTACCAACACGCCGACGGACCGAGAAACCAGATTTGCCTCGCCCGCATGGGCATCAACACCTGGGTCCGCTCCTGGGTCCCGTACTATTCGATCCACGGCATGGTGGTGCGGCACGGCGAGGCCTTCACGATTTCCGACTTCCTGACCGTCCGGGAGGGGGACCGGGTCGTATACCGCCCGACCGTCCATTACGCCTATTGCCCCTGCGACTCGGCCATCGTGTCGCTCCAGGAGATGCGGGGGTACAACTACAAGCTCCAGCCGAAGGCGCGGATCCTGACCGACGAGATCACCAGCGGCGCCGATATCCTGGGGGCCTTGATCATGGGCCACCCCTACAAGAGCTGGTGGACCGGCAGCAACCTCTCGATCGAGGAGTCGCGGGGGCTCCTGCCCCACCAGAATGCCACCACGATGCAGGTGGCCGTCTCGGTCGTGGCCGCGGCGATGTGGATGATCGAGAACCCGCGGCGGGGCGTGTGCGTGCCGGAGGACCTGCCGCACGACTACGTCCTGCCGATCGCGGCCCCCTGCCTGGGCCAATCCCTGTCGATCCCGGCCGACTGGACGCCGCTGGCGGACATGGACCATTCGTTCGACAGGAGCTCCGGCCGGGACCTCGACCTGGCGGACCCCTGGCAATTCAAGAATTTCCTGGCGGACGGGGCCTGACGGCAACAGGTTGTTTAGCGGGCGACCATGCGTGGCATGGTGCCCTGCCCGCCGCGGCGGGCAAGCCCGCCCGCTAAACAACCCCAAAATGGAGATGAATCCGAAGCAATGTTGCACGAGACGATGCTGAAAAAACTGGCCGCGGAGCACGGCACGCCGCTGTTCGTAGTGGACCACGAGGTCCTCCGCCGCAATTACGCGAGGTTCAAGCGATGCCTGCCGCGGGTCCAGGCCTACTACGCGGTCAAGGCGAATCCCGACCCGGCCATCGTCAAGACGCTCTACGACGCGGGGGCGAGCTTCGACGTCGCCTCCATGCCCGAGTTCCAAATCGTCTATGAGAACATCCGCTCGCTGCCGGAAACCCAGCGGCAGGACTTCATCTGGGACAAGATCATCTACGCCAACCCGATCAAGGACGAGAAGACGCTCATCGAGCTGGACCCCTACAAGCCGCTGGTGACGTACGACAACCTGGACGAGATCCAGAAGGTGCAGCGGTTCGCCCCGCACGCCGGCCTGGTCCTGCGGATCAAGGTCCCCAACACGGGGGCGATGGTGGAGCTGTCGTCGAAGTTCGGGGCGGCGCCGGGCGAGGCGGTCGACCTGATCCGCGCCGCCCACGACGCCGGACTCGTGGTCGAGGGGCTGAGCTTCCACGTCGGCAGCCAGACGACCAACCCGGACAACTACGTGCAGGCGCTGGCGATCGCCTCCGAGCTGTTCCGCGAGGCGCGGCTGCGGGGGTTCGAGAAGCTGAACCTCCTGGACATTGGCGGCGGCTTCCCCGCCCCCTACGATGCGACCGTCCGCCCCTTCGAGGACCTCGCCCGGCTGCTCTCCAGCGAGATCCGGCGGCTCTTCCCCCCGCGGATCGAGATCCTCGCCGAGCCGGGGCGGTTCCTCGTGGCCACCGCCGCCACGGCCGTCGTCAAGATCATCGGCACGGCCCTCCGCGACGGAAAACGCTGCTACTATATCAACGACGGCGTCTACCACACGTTTTCCGGCATCATCTTCGACCATTGCCAGTACCATCTGCGGGCCTTCAAGCGCGGACCCACCCAGATTTCCTCGGTGTTCGGCCCGACGTGCGACGCGCTGGACACCATCTCGCTGGCCGAGAACCTGCCGAACCTCCGGATGGGCGACCTCCTGCTGAGCCGGAACATCGGCGCCTACAGCCACGCCTCGTCGACCTGGTTCAACGGATTCCCTCCGGCCAAAGTGCTGCACATCAACCAATGAAACGGGGAGAATCGTAGTGAGCGAACCGTTGGTTCCCAGAGAATGCTTCTTTACGCAAGGCGTCGGCAAGCACCGCAACCAGCTCCAGAGCTTCGAGTTGGCGCTGCGCGACGCCGGCATCGAAATGTGCAACCTGGTCCGCGTGTCGAGCATCTTCCCGCCGCACTGCAAGGTCATCTCGAAGAACCAGGGCCTCACGAAGCTCCAACCGGGCGAGGTGACCTACGTGGTGCTGGCGGAGGAATCCACCAACGAGCCCTCGCGGCTGGTCGGAGCGGCCATCGGCCTGGCCCTGCCCGCCGCCGGCCACCAGTACGGATACATCAGCGAGCACCACGGTTACGGCATGACCGAGCAGCGGCTCCGCGATTTCGTCGAAGACATCGCCGCCACGATGCTCGCCACGACGCTGGGCATCGAGTTCGACCCCGAAACCGCCTACGATCAGCGGAAAGAGATCTACCACATGTCGGGCAAGATCATCAAGACCCGCGCCTGCGCCCAGACGGCCGAAGGCGACAAGAAGGGCCTCTGGACCACGGTCATTGCCGCCGCCGTGCTGCTGGTGTGAGGGGGAAGGGATTGGGGATTGGGGATTGGGGGAAGACGGTGCAGTCTTGGTTCGGAACTGGCTGAACAGCGGTCACGTGCAAGATGGAGTCGAAAAAGCGGAGTTCCCAATCCCCAATCCCCAATCCCCAATCCCCAATCCCCAATCCCCAATCCCCAATCCCCAATCCCCTCAGTCTTTCGCGTCCTTGACAAGTACTTCCAACGGCTTCGAAAAGACGTTGCTCTGCGGGCCCTCGGAACCGAACCCCACGACCTGGAGCCGGACGGGTCCGGCGCCGAGCGCCGATGCCTTGATCTCGACCCGGCCCTCCGCGCCGGCGATCTTCGCGATAATCCGCGGTCCCTGGAGCACGCCGATATCGAGGCACCGCGGGGCCCGGGCCACCAGCACCAACGGCGCGTGGGGGGTGACGGCGGGCTGCGGGAGCGCCTCGACCGTAATCGTTCGCCCGTGATTGGCGGTGCTGATCTCCACGATCCGCCGTCCCTGCGACCGGATGGGCCCCCGCTGGACCGCCACAACCCGCAATTCGTGATAGCCGTCGGGCAGCCGGCCGGTGTCCAAGTCGAGCGTGCCGGAGGGCGGGCATTGCGCCACGCGCACGCCGTCGACGAACAGCTCGAAGTGATCGACCTCCGACTTTGGCGAAGAGAATCGGGCGGACGGCTGGAGCCGGACCCGGCCTTGGACCGCGGCCCCCGCCGAGACCCCGGCGACCGAGACCTCCGGGATGTCTGCCCAGGGCCGGCACAGCGGATCGCCCACGATGAGCAATTGGTACGGGCACATCACCGACTGGTAGAAGGCCTCGGCGACGGTCGAGCCCCGCGCATAGTGGACGTGCATCATGGGCGAGGGGAACTTGTCGGCCAGGGCGTAGGGCTCGATCACCGTGCCGCTGGCCGCTGCGGCGCCGTAGCGGAGGAACTCCGAAAGCGGCGTCTGCGAGGCCCCCGTGTTCATCTCTCCGCCGCAACTGGTGAAGTGCTCGCAGATTGCCCCGGGCAAGATCGTGCTGTGCGACGACTTCCAGTCGAAGTCCGCAATGCCGAGCATCGCGCCCTGGACGTCGTCCTTGTCCATGGGCATGACCCCGGGCAGAATCTCGGCCCGGACACCCAGGTCGCCGAGTGCCCGGACCGCCGCCGGGAAGGCGTCCTTGCGGACCTGGGAGCGGACGTCGGGGTTTTCCAGGAAGTAGATCGTGCCGGCCGGATGGGTGCCGTCGGCGGCGGCGCTGCGTTTGAGGTAGTCGAGCACCTCCTGGCGGGAATTGCCCCGCCCGGACGTCACGCCCAGCATCATCGAAAGCATGTAAGTGCGTCCGCCGGAAGCGACCGGCTCGCCCCGCGGCCCATAGACCACCGTACTGGAAAAGGCCTGCGTGCCGTCGGACGGAGGGACGGTGGCCGACCGAACATACCAGTTGCTCCGCCGCTCGAAGTAGATCGGGTGACCCGCAAGCACCGGTTGCCATAAGTACGTCAAGCCGTTGAGCGATCCCACCGGCTTTAGGAAGTACGGCCACGCCGCCTTCTTCTCTTTTTCCTCCGGTTTTCCCTTCTCGGCCGACTGGTCGTCCTTGCCGGCGGCGGGCTTCTCCAGAGACTTCATGAACCGTTCGACGTCCTTGTCCAGACGGATCCCCCAAGGAAAGTCGGCCGAGTAGATCACGTAGTCGATCTGCCGGTTCGGACGCGTCACGCCGGCTGCCTCGAACACGGGGATCAGGATCTTCTTCCGGAAGGTCTCGACGTCGGTGGTCTCGGCCTTCGGGTCCCACGGCACGTAGACGGTATTGCTCGCGGGGATCCGGCGGATGGCGGCATAGTAGTTGCCAATGGCCAGCGAGTCCGGGCTGTCCGGATTCACCACCAGCAGGACGTTTTCCGGCCCACCCCCGGCCCAGGCGGCAGACGAGAGGACGCTCCCAAGAAGGATGGCCAACACCGCCGCCGCTTGCGGCTTCGCAGGGTAAACTGCCGCCGGATTGATCTTCGGCAAGAGATCACGATACATAATGGCTCGATTCACAAGTGGAATGTGCGACGGCGAATTCCCTTTGATAATACGGCCAGGCGGACCCAACGGATAGACGGGCGAGCGATTCAGGCTATAATCTTGGTTGGGAAAGGAAGTATCTTGGATCGTCGCGAGTTTCTCCGTCGCTCGAAGGCGGCCGGTCTGGGAGTGGCGGCCGGGTTGAGCGTGTTGGCCGATGCCCGGTCGGCCCGCGCAACCCCCGCCAACGAGCGGATCGTCCTGGCCGTAGTTGGGGTCCGCAGCCGCGGCCAATTGCTGGCGACCGAGCTGGCCCAGCGGCCCGATTGCCGCATCGCCTACCTTTGCGACGCCGACACCGCTCTTCTGGGCCCCCGGGCGGAAATCGTGGCAAAGGTCCAGGGCGGCCGAGCCCCGACTTGCGTCGGCGACTTCCGCAAGGCGTTGGAGGACCAGTCGGTCGACGCCCTGGTCATCGCCACACCGGACCACTGGCATTGCCTTGCAGCTCTGTGGGCATGCCAGGCGGGCAAGGACGTCTATGTAGCCGCCCCGCTGAGCCACAATGCCTGGGAAGGCCGCCGGCTGGTCGAGGTCGCACGGAAGCACCAACGGATCGTCGATGTGGACCTCGCTGCCCGGAGCGTCTCCTACGCCCAAACGGCGAAGCAGTACCTAATGGAGGGCAAGCTCGGCAAGATTCATCTTTGCCGGGTATTTGCGCAGAAGGGGCAGAGCAACTTCCCGCAAAAGCCCGATAGTCCTCCACCGGCGGGGCTGGATTGGGACGCCTGGAATGGCCCGGCCCCCGAGGCGGCGTATAACGTGAATTACCAGAACAATTGGCACGGCTTCTGGCGGTTCTCCGGCGGCGAGATCGCGGTGGACGGGATCCACCAGTTGGACCTCGCCCGCTGGCTCTGCGGCCTGGAGTATCCATCCTCGGTCTACGCGGTCGGCGGCCGGTTCGATACGCAAGGGGCCAACGAGACGCCCGACACCCTGGTGGCGACCTACCAGTTCGAGAAGCTGCTGATGACCTTCGAGATGACGCTGTACACGCCTTATATGTTGAAGGTCTCGCCGGCGGTCCGCAACGGCGACCTGTTCCCCTACTGGCCGCAACATGCCGCGCGGATCGAGATTTACGGCACCGAAGGGGTGATGCTCATCGGGCCGCACGGGACCGGCTGGCAGGTCTATGCGCGACCCCGCCGCGAACAGCCCACGATTGTCGACCGGACCTACGGCCGCTTGCCCGACCCCGAGCACCACGACGACTTCGTCCAGTCGATCCGCAAGCGGAAGGTGCCCAACGCCGACATTGAAGAGGCCCATCGCAGCGGCCTGTTGGTCCACTACGCCAACATGAGTCTACGGACCGGTGGGAGGAAGCTGGCGGTGGACCCCCGTACGGAGGGGGTGGACGACATGGACGCCATGAAGCTGTTTCGCCGCCAGTACCGCCCCCCCTGGGTGGTGGAGTAGTGCGAAGCCGCAAGCGGCCAAATGTCCAGTGTCCTACCCCGACAGGGGAATATGCCGACGGGTCCCGTTCGATTAAACTTATGAGTTCGTATTGGAACCGCGAATCAACCGAACGACCATGTGTATGCTGGCGATCCTCTACCGCGTGGCTCGGAACACTCCGATCCTGGTTGCCGCCAACCGGGAGGAGTTGTTCTCTCGCCCCACGCAATACCCGAAGATCCAATCGGGCTCGCCGAAGGTCGTTTGCGGCACGGATCGCGTCTCGGGGGGGACGTGGCTCGGGGTGAACCAGTATGGCCTGCTGGTCGCGGTCACCAATCGCCCGAAGGCCCGGGCCCCGCTTGAGGTCCGGTCGCGCGGCCTGCTGTGCCGGGACCTGCTGGATTTGCGGACGGCCCGGGACGCCACGGAGCACGCCCGAAAGGAATTGAACACCGGCCGCTACGCCGGCGCCAACTACGTCTGCGCGGACGCGAAGTTCGCAGCGGTCGTGTACGGGGGCAACCGGATCGAGGTGGCCGAGCTGACGCCGGGGCTTCACACGCTCTCCAACGGCAACCTGGACGATATGAGGGACGAGCGACACGAGCTGGTCCGCCGCATGCTGACGCTTCACACGCTCGATTCGGCCGTGACGTTCCTGGCAGTGGCCAGCCGGGCGTTTTCCCGCAAGCCGGACGCCGAGGGACGCCGCGGCGTCGTCTTGCTCGGCCGGGAATACGGCACGGTGTCGTCCACCCTGCTCTCGCTCTCCCGGAAGATCCAGCATTCGATTCTCCAATACTGCGACGGGCCTCCTTCGGATCACCCCTACGAAGACCTTTCGGCCCTGTTGCGGCAGGTCCTCTCGGCGGGCCGTAACGGGAAGCCGGCCGCCGCCAACGTCCGGAAAAGGGACGGCGCCACCGCCAAAACCAAGACCAAGAGCGCCAGATAAAGCCCCCGGACTGCGTCCGGGGGATGCCTGTGCGTGCAACGGCGCCGAGACCAGGAGCGCCAGATAGGTGGGCAGCAGCGAATGACGGCGAATCGGCGCATCGGCCTCTGGCTGATCGGAGCCAAGGGCGGCGTGGCGACCACGACCATCCTGGGCCTCCTCGCGATGCAAAAGGGCCTGCTCGGCACGACCGGGCTGGTCACGGAGCTCCCCCAATTCCAGGACCTCGATCTGGCCCGGTGGGACGAGTTCGTCGTCGGCGGGCACGAGATCCGCACCGCGCCCTTGGGTCAAGAGGCGATGCGCGTGGCCACGGAGATGCGGGCCGTCCGCCCGGAGATCGTCACCCGGTGCGCCGAGGAGCTGGACGAAATCGACCGCCGCATCCGTCCGGGGACGATTCAGAACGTCGGGCCGACGATCGCCGGCCTCGCCGATCCGCTGGTCCCCCGCGAGCGGTCGCCCCGGGAGATCGTGGATCGGTTGCGGGCGGACCTGGACGAGTTCCGCCGCACGTCCGGCGTGGAGCACGTGGTAGCGGTCAACGTGGCTTCCACCGAGCCGCCCGTCCGCCCGGCCGGACTGCCGGCCACTTGGGCCGAGATGGAACAGGCGATGGCCCGGGGCTCTGCTTCGCCGTCGGCCGTGGGCGAGTTGCCGGCCAGCTCGCTCTACGCGATCGCCGCGCTGGACCTGGGCTGTTCGTACATCAATTTCACGCCGTCGCTGGGGGCGGCCTTGCCGGCCCTGGACGAATTGGCCCGGCTCCGCGGCGCCCGGTACTGCGGCTGCGACGGCAAGACCGGCGAAACGCTCCTGAAAAGCGTCCTGGCGCCCATGTTCGCCCAGCGCAACCTCCAGGTCATGAGCTGGGTCAGCCACAACATCTTCGGCAACCTGGACGGCCGCGTGTTGAACGACCCGGCGAACAAGAAGTCGAAGATCGCCAGCAAGGACCACCTGCTCCACGAGATCCTCGGCTACCGCCCGCAGTCCCATGTTTCGATCGAATTCATCGAAAGTCTCGGCGATTGGAAGACCGCTTGGGACCACGTCCATTTTGCGGGTTTCCTGGGCACGCCGATGACGTTGCAGTTCATTTGGCAGGGTTGCGACTCGGTGTTGGCAGCCCCCTTGGTGCTGGACCTGGTGCGGTTGACCGACCGGGCGCGGCGGCGGGGGCAGACGGGCCTCTTGCGGTTCCTGGCCAGTTTCTTCAAGAGTCCGCTGGGCGTCGCGGAGCACCGCTTCGATCGGCAGTTCCAGATGCTCGAAGCGTGGGCGGAGGAAATTCGAGGGATTAGGGATTAGGGATTGGGGATTGGGGATTGGGAAAGCCCCGCGACTGCGTCGCGGGGGTTGCGGCTTCGCAAGGGATCGACACGACTTATGACGAAACATGAAACGGCCCCGCGGCCGCCCGAAGAAGAACCGGCTGCCGCGGGCGGATTCGCCGCGCTGGGCCTTTCCGACGTGATGATGGCCGCACTGGCGGCGGCCACGTACTTGGAGCCGACGCCCGTCCAGGCGGGCTTCATCCCCCGCGCGCTGGCCGGAGCGGACGTGATGGGGCAGGCACAGACCGGGACCGGCAAGACCGCGGCCTTCGCCATCCCGATCCTCGAACAACTCCAGCCGCATCGCAAAGGCGCGGTGCCGCAGGCCCTCGTCCTGGTGCCAACCCGCGAGCTGGCGGTGCAGGTGCGGGACGAGTGCGCCAAGCTGGCCGCCGGCCACAATGCGGCCGTGGTGGCCGTCTACGGCGGCAAGCCCATCCGCCAGCAGGTCGAGCACCTGGCCCGCGGCGTCGAGATGGTCGTGGGCACGCCCGGCCGGGTGATGGACCTCATGGACCGCGGCAGCCTCGTGCTCGATCGGCTCCGGGTCGTCGTCCTGGACGAGGCCGACCGGATGCTCGACATCGGCTTCCGTCCCGACATCGAGAAGATCCTCCGCCGGTGCCCGCAGTCGCGGCAGACCCTCTTGCTCAGCGCCACGATCCCGCCGCCGGTCAAGCGCCTGGCCGAGCGTTACATGCGCAACCCCGAGTCGTTGGACTTCTCGCCCACGAACCTGGCGGTGGAGACGATCGAGCAGTTCTACTTCACCGTGGATCCGGTGAGGAAGTACGACTTGTTGACGCGGCTCCTGGAGCGGGAGAAACCCGCCCAGGCCATCATCTTCTGCCGCACGAAGCGGGGAACCGACAAGGTATATCAGCGGCTCAACCGGCGATTCCCCTCGGTGGGCGTCATCCACGGCGACCTGGCCCAATCGGCCCGCGACAGCGTTATGAGGGCATTCCGCGACAATAAGGTCCGCTGGCTGGTGGCCACGGACGTCGTGGGGCGGGGGATCGACGTGACGAGCATCTCGCACATCATCAATTACGACATCCCGCAGTTCTCCGACGATTACGTACACCGCGTGGGGCGGACCGGCCGGATGGGCCGCGAGGGGATCGCCTTCACCTTCGTCGCCCCCGAGGAGGGCAACGAGTTGACGCGGATCGAGATGCGGATCAACCGGCTCCTGAAACGGGACGAGATTCCCGGGTTCCAGGCATTTGGCGCGCCGCCGGTCGAGGCCCCGAGTGGCCCCGTGCCCGCGGCCTTGGCCGACGTGCCGCTGGCCGACGCGGAAGCCGAGGCGGCCAGGCCGGCCGCCCAACCCGTCTTCGGGCGGCGGACGCGACGGCTCCGCCGAGCCCTGTAGGTGGAGTCTTGCAAACCGTCGATTCAAGGTCCCCTCTCCCTCCGGGAGAGGGTAGGGTGAGGGGGTGCCAGCGAGGACCCTGTCTTCCCCGGCCCGCGCCCAGCGTGGATTCCCCTCACCCCCTGCCCCTCTCCCAAAGGGAGAGGGGAGCCTCTCAATCCGCCGTGAACCGGTCGCGAAGGAACTCGGCCACGGTGGGCCACTTCCCGGCCGCCGCCTCGAAATCAACCCGCATCGGCCGGACCGTCCGCGGGGTCTCGACCCGCAGGGGAACATCCACGCCGCGGCCCAACGGGATCTGGGCGCTGGGACCCGCGGCCAGCCGGGCCTCGACCTCCGCCGAGAGCAGGAAATCGACCAGCCGCCGGGCGGCCTCCGGGTGGGGCGAACCCTTGACCACCGCAAGCGTGTTGGGAATGAAGAGCGTCCCGAGCCCGCCGGGCCCCTGGTCCGGATAAACGATGGCCACCGGCCGGGCGGCCTCGACTTCGCCCAACGCGTCGTCGGTATCGGTCAGGCCGAAGGCCAACCGGCCGCCGCCCACCGCCCGGGCCACGTCCTTGTTGCCCGGCATGATCCGCGCGCCATTGGCCTTGATCCGCTCGAAGAACTCTTTGGCCCGATCGTCGCCCCAGGCCGCGAACAGGCACGCGGCGTGGGTGGCCGTGGTGCCGAACAGGGGCTTCGCCAGGCCGCTCTGCCCGCGCCACTTCGGGTCGGCCATGTCGAGGATCGAGCGCGGCCGATCCGCCGGGCCCACCCGCTGCGTGTTGACCAGCAGGACCCTTGCGCGGGCCGCGAACCCGTGCCAAAGGCCCTCCGAGGAGCGGTACTCCGCCGGATAGCGCTCGGCGGCCGCCGGACGATAGGCCTCCAGGAGCCCCTGCTCCTGGAGCCGCAGGGTCAAGAGTATCTCGTTGTTCCAGAAGACGTCGCACCGGGGCCGGCCGCTCTCGGCTTCGATCGCCCGGGCCAGCCCGACCGTCTTGGTGCTCTCCGTATCGTATTTCGGGCGGACGGCGATATCGGTCTGGCCGGTGAACTCGGCGAAGATCGGCTCGGCAAACTCCGAGTCCTGCGCACAGTAGAGCACGACCTCCGGTCCCGAGGCGGACCAGCAGCCGGCGGCCAGAGGAAGAAGAAGCAGGCCCCAGGGACGCCAGCCCGCCAGGTTAGGCTTCAGCATAACAGCATCCTGTTTCTAGTCCGGCGACGATGTACAATATAGCGTATAGCCTCACAATCTCAACTGGAGCAACCGAAGCGGGTATTGATGTGGCGCGATGAGGAAAGGAATCACGAAATCCCGAAAAAAACGAAACCCCGAAAGAAGTCAGTGAAGCGATTTGAATGCGTTCGATGGATTCCCTCTGTTTTTCGGGCTTTCGTCCGTTCGGGCTTTCGTGATTCCCCGCTTTCCTTGCTACAGTGTCCACATTCTCGCGTTATAGACTGGCGTTGAAAAGGCACGCGATGTTCCGATACTTCGCGGCGGCAATACTGGTCCTCGGGGTACTCGGGCCTCGGCCGGCGGCCGCCGAGTTGCCGGGGATCGTCGTCGATGAGGCGAAGGTGAAGGCCGCCGGGATTCGCCGGCTCCCCGCGGCCAGGCGGCTCGTGCTCTACACGGACCTCCCCGCCTCGTCGGAGATCGAGCGGCTGCCGGGGCTGTTCGACCTGGCCTTCCCGCAATGGTGCGAGTACTTCCACGTCCCGCCGGCCGAGCACAACGGGTGGCGGATCGTCGGCTTCCTGATGAAGGACAAGGCCCCCTTCCGCGAGGCGGGACTCCTCCCGGACCGCCTGCCGCCGTTTTCCCACGGGTATTCCCAGGGGGGCAACCTGTGGCTCTACGACCAGCCGAGCGACTACTACCGCCGCCATCTCCTGCTGCACGAGGGGACGCACTGCTTCATGAATACGATCCTGGGCGGTTACGGGCCGCCGTGGTACGCCGAGGGGACGGCGGAGCTGATGGGCACGCACCGGTTGGCGGACGGCCGCCTGACGCTCAACATCATGCCCGCCTCCCGCGAGGAAGTGCCCGAGTGGGGGCGAATCCGCATCGTCAAGGACGCCGTGGCGGCGAACCGGTCGATGCGGCTCTTGGCCATCCTCGATTATTCGTCGACGGCCCACATCGAGACGGAGCCCTACGGCTGGTGCTGGGCGCTCTGCGCGCTGCTGGACCGGCATCCCCGCTACCAGAACCGGTTCCGGCAGCTTTACAAGGACGTGCTCCGGGGCGATTTCAACGCCCGGTTCCGGCGGCTCTTCGCGCACGACTGGACCGAGCTCTGCGACGAGTGGGCCGTGTTCGTCGCGGGGATCGAGTACGGCTACGACGTCCCGCGGGCGGCGATCGAGTTTGCGCCCGGCCGGCCCTTTCCGGCGGCCGGGGCGGGCGTCCAGGTCGCCGCGGACCGCGGCTGGCAGCCCAGCGGCCTTCGGCTGGAGGCGGGCGCCGAGTATCGGCTGGCCGCTTCCGGCCGGTACCGGGTGGGCCCCGAGCCGCAGCCGTGGTGGTGCGAGCCCGGCGGTGTCTCGATCCGCTATTACCAGGGCCGGCCGCTGGGGATCCTCCTGGCGGCGGTCCGGCCCGCCGAGCCGTCCCCCCAGGCGCCTTCGGCCTTTTTGCGGCCCACGGTCGTCGGTCTTGGGACGACGCTCCGCCCGGAGCAGTCCGGCACGCTCTACTTCAGGATCAATCACTCGGCGGCCGAGCTGGCCGGCAACTCGGGGAAGCTGGAGGTGAGGGTTGGCGCAGTGAAGTAACGTGGGGCACTGCCCATTGCGTCAGCATTCCCTCGTGTAGCAATTCAATCAGACGGCGATTTAACCATAGGGCTACTCGCCAGCCGCAGGCTGGTCCGAGCGGAGCGGACGCTGCGAGCTACGTTGGGTTGGCCTACTTCAAATGTCTGATTTCTGGCGGCAGTTGTACGACAAGAACGCCAAGAACGATGATGAGACAAATGAGAACCAAGACAACCCAAGTCAAGGTGCTCGTCCTTCGGGGCACCTGCTGGTTGTGCATGGGCAGATCAGTTACCGAGGAGCTTTGTTCGGATCGCCGTGCATAGGCTCTCGCAAGCGATACGAAGTTCTCGAACGCACCCTGCGTCGGAAATGCGCTCATGGGAACAGAATACATGACCAGGTTGCCGCAGAAGACTAACGCGTAGTGCCCCACCACCTCGATCCTTTGCACAGTTTGCCAACGGCGGGAGTCTTCGCGGTTGGCACGACTTGCCGTAACACCGGCTGGCCCGATCGACAGGGTAATGGGGCCAAGCATCTCTGTTGCGTGTCTCTGAAGGGCCAGACGCAACGATCTCTTGACCCCTCGACGCCGGACCCAAGGCGAGGAGGCAAGCAGGAAACTGCCCAACCCTACCAAGAACATCGTAAACGCCCAGCTTGGGGGTGGCGGCAGCCTACCATGGCCCGCAATAATCGCTAGAATCGTAAACGCTAGGTTGATCGAAATGATCACAACGAATACGACAGTTGCAACCCACCACCACGGCCGGAAGCGAGATACGGACAGGTCATGTTGGCGAATCAATGCAGCAACATGATGTTCCGCAGTAATCTCATAGGAGACGGAGAGAGTACCATTACTCCCCATCATGGAAGGCGATGCAGGCAGTTCCGCGCCCGCGCCACTCTGTTGAGCGAGGGATGGATTCACTTCGCCACCAGTAGAATCACTCATGGCGTCAATACGTCACGTTTGCGATTGTTAGGCCGAAAACGGGGTCGCAACTGTTTTCCTCTTGTCGCGATGGCAAATTGGGGAGTTCCCGCCTGCGCCCCGTCAGCCTGTCAAGCTCCTCGAAGATGGCTTCACTGGTTCTCTTCCTCCCACCGGTCGATCATCGCCCAGGCCTCATCGCTGGCCTTGTCCCATGCCGTTAGCTCCTCGCGCAATTCGGGTGTGACGAAGGGTGGCTCAATCACAATCTCAACGTGGGCGCCATCCGGCAATATGGCATCACTCTGAGGCACAACGACCCCGTTTTTTACGATTCCGGAAATGCTGCTTCGACTGTCTGCCGGTATTTGCTGACTCGCATCAGGTGGGCAGGGCGAGCCTCCGGCTTTATTATATCGGCCAATGCGACCTGCAACACGTCCGTCCCGGGGTTACAAGTTGCACTTTGCGATCTTTGTTTTGCCGCGTGATGCTATTACAGGTATTTGTATGCCCGTTCACGGGCATTTCCGCCGCAGGCGGTAATAGGCCCGTGCTTCAGCACGGGTCGAACGGCCGTTGTCGCGGTTTTCCCCCGTCCCGTCTCCCGTGTCCGCCGCCTCCGGCGGCGGACACGGGAGAGGGGACGGGCGCGGGCATGGCCCAATTTACCCGGCGTGAACGCCGGGCCTAATACCGCCTGCGGCGGAAAGGCTCGTAAACGAGCCTGACAATGTGCAACTTGCACCCGAGGTGCCGAGGGAAACCCCATCGGCTGCACCTCACACGCCGAAATCGGATACCGCCCCCCATTGGTGGCGCACCGTATTGACGGATGCCGCCGACGGGCTCAGAATATAAAAAAGCCCTCACCCTAACCCTCTCCCGGTCGTGCCGCAGCGGCACGCGGGAGAGGGGACCACGGGATTTCAGAAAGGCCCCCATGAACTGCCTCCAGCAGCAGGACCCGGAAGTCTGGGCCGCCGTCGCCGGCGAAATTGCCCGGCAGCGCGACGGCCTGGAAATGATCGCCAGCGAAAACTACGCCAGCCCGGCCGTCTGCCAGGCGGTCGGCAGCGTGCTCACCAACAAGTACGCCGAGGGCTACCCGGGACGCCGGTACTACGGCGGGTGCGAGTTCGTCGACGTGGCCGAGGACCTCGCCCGGGACCGGGCCAGACGCCTCTTCGGCGCCGAGCACGTCAACGTGCAGCCGCATTCCGGGGCCCAGGCGAACACGGCCGTCTACTTTTCCTTCCTCGAGCCGGGCGACGTGGTGCTGGGCCTGGACCTGGCCCACGGCGGCCACCTGACCCACGGGATGAAGTTGAACATCTCCGGCAAGCTGTACCACTTCGTCAGCTATGGGGTTCGGGCGGATACGCACCGGATCGACTTCGACCAGTTGGCCGCCCTGGCCCGCGAACATCACCCTAAGCTGATCGTGGCCGGGGCGAGCGCCTATCCCCGCGAGATCCCGCACGCCACGTTCGCCCAGATCGCGCGAGACTCGGGGGCGAGGCTGATGGTGGACATGGCGCACTACGCGGGGCTGGTGGCCGCCCGGCTGCACGACGACCCGGTCCCGGTGGCCGACTACGTCACCAGCACGACGCACAAGACGCTCCGCGGTCCCCGCGGCGGCCTCATCCTCGCAAAAGCCGGGTATGCGAAGGACATCGACCGGGCCGTCTTCCCCGGCATCCAGGGCGGACCGCTGATGCACGTCATCGCCGGCAAGGCGGTCTGCCTCGGCGAGGCCCTCTCGCCCGCCTTCCGCGGCTATGCCCGCGCGATCGTCGATAACGCCAAGACCCTTGCCGAGGCGTTGGCCTCCGGCGGCCTGCGGCTGGTGAGCGGCGGGACCGACAACCACCTGATCCTGGCCGACGTCACCCCGCTGGGCCTGACCGGCGCCGTGGCCGAGCGGGCACTGGGGCTTTCCGGCATAACGGTCAACAAGAACATGATCCCCTTCGACCCGCGGAAACCGATGGACCCGTCCGGCATCCGGATCGGCACGCCCGCCCTGACCACCCGCGGCATGGGCTGCCGGGAGATGCAGACCGTCGGCCGGTGGATCCTCGAGGTATTCCGCGCCCCGGACGACGAACCCTGCTTGGCGCGGGTCCGCGGCCAGGTGCTGGACCTGTGCCGGCAATTCCCCGTCCCCGGGGAAAAGATTTCTTCTACCGTACGCGGGGAGTCGCGATACGTTTCCGAAAGCGAAACCTCGAATTTCATCCCGTGAAGACTATAAAGACATGGCCGCCAACAAGATCCTGATTGCCGACGACAACCTGACCAACGTCGAGTTGCTGGAAGCCTACTTGAGCGACATTGACTGCGAGATCGCGGTCGCCGCCGACGGCCACCAGACATTGGAGAAGGTGGCCGAGTTCCAGCCCGACCTCATCCTGCTGGACATCATGATGCCCAAGCTCAGCGGGTTCGAGGTCTGCCAGGCGCTCAAGCGGGACCCGGCGACCCGCCACATCATGATCCTCATGGTCACCGCCCTGGGAGAGCGGGGCGACATCGAGCGGGCGGTCACCTGCGGCTGCAACGATTATCTGAGCAAGCCGATCAACAAGCTGGACCTGCTCTTGCGAGTCCAGACCATGCTGGAACTCCGTCACGTGACCGACGAGCGGGACCGGCTGCGGCAATACATCGATGCCATGGAGGAGACCGCCAGGCGACAACGCCGGGCCGTCTGAACCGGAGCATGCTGAATCGCAGCCTACTCGCCTTGATGCTGCTCCTGCCGGGGTGCGGCGGCGGCGAAACGAGCGGCTTGCCGCCGATCGACCGGCCGGGGCTGGAGCGCCTGGTGGCCGAGCACCGCGGCCGCGTGGTGCTGGTCGACTTTTGGGCGACGTGGTGTCCGCCGTGCCAGGCGCTGTTCCCCCACACGGTCGAGCTGGCGCGGCGCTATGCCGGCCGGGGGCTGGCCGTGGTGACGGTCAGCCTGGATGCCCCGCGCGATGAAGGGGCGGTCCGTCGTTTCCTCGCCGACCATCAGGCGACGGCGACGGAGAACTTCATCGCCCGCGAGGGGGCCGCCGCCGAGTTCGAGATCAAAGGCGGCTTCATTCCCTGCGTGAAGATCTATGATCGCCAGGGCCAGTTGTGGACGACCGTTACCGGGGCCTATCCGGACAAGATCGACCGGGCCGTCGAGGAACTACTGGAGGAGAAGTGAGTTGGTGGAATACCGCCAGAATATCACATTGATGAACAATATCGCGGTTTAGCGGGCGGGCTTGCCCGCCGAGTACCGGTTGGTCCACGATTCGCTCGGCGGGCAAGCCCGCCCGCTAAACTTGGAGTGCAAACGCCCCGGCGCCCTCGGCCCGGCGAAGCGAGGATTGGCGGCTATGAACGTTGTTGTCACAGGACGTTTCATCTTTGGGGCCGCTGCGGCCGCTGCGGCCGCTGTGGCGGTCTTGGTCGCGGCCGGGACGATGGCGGCGGATAAACCACTGCCTGAGCCCCCAAAGTCCGCTCCCGGACAGATCCGGCGCCTCGTCGCGGAGTTGGGCGACAAGGACTACTTCGTTCGGGAGCGAGCCGAGAAGGAGTTGGCGAAGCTGGGTTTCGAGGCCTTCGACGCCCTCGGCGAGGCCGCCGCGAGCGAGGATCTGGAGGTCGCCGTGCGGGCCGGCCACCTGCTCGGGCTGATGAAGATCCAGTGGGCCGACAAGAACGACCCGGCCGAGGTCAAGCAGATCCTCCACGATTACGAGTCCCAGAACACCGACGCCCGCCAAGCCGCGATGCGGTCGCTGGCGGAGTTGCCGGGGGCGGCGGGCGTGCCGGCGCTGTGCCGCCTGGTCCGCTATGAGAAGTCGGCGATCCTGTCGAAGCACGCCGCTGTGCTCCTGTTGGGCGATCCCAAGTCCGCCGTGCCGCCGAAGAAAGCAGTGGCCGAAATGCTCGGCAAGAACCTTGCAAACTGCCGCCGCGCGGCCGCCGCCTGGCTCTTGACCTGGGCCCGCTCAGGGGCAGACCCGCAAGTGATGGCCGACGAGTGGGGCCGGCTGGTCGAGGCCGAACAAACGCTCGCCGATCGCCTGCCCGTCCAAACCAGCCCCGAGATCCTGGCAGCCCTGCGGCGCATCCAGATCGCCTGGCTCTGCAAGTTGGGCCGCACGGCCGATCTGTTGGCCGCCGTCGATCGCCTGCTGGATTCGGAAAAGGGAGATCCGGAAGTTCTCGGCAGCCTCCTGGGTTGGCTCACCGAGCAGAAGGACTGGAAGACGGTGGACCACCTGGCCGAACAGTTCGCACCGCTGATCGCCGCGGACCCGGGCCTGTCGTACGACGTAGCGGCCGCCTGCGCCGACCGGGGCGACGCGGCCCAAGCCGAAGAGCTCGCCCGCCGGGCCTTCGGGCTCTACCCCGGGAAGGAGCCCGAGCACCTCCAGCGGCACCTGCAAGCGGCCTTCCAGCTCCAGACGCAAGGACGAACGGCCTGGTCGAAACGGGAGTATCGCCACGTCATCGACTCCGGCGCCCCGGTCGGCGGCGTCGCCCTGGTGGCCGAGCACCAGCTCTCCGAAGTGCTCCACGACCGAGGCGAGGACC
>JBEKCP010000013.1:0-28250 GCA_050014815.1 Thermoguttaceae bacterium
GCCCACTCGTAGAGGTCGCCCATCCAGACGAGGAGCGGAATCGTCAACACGCCCATCAGCCCCACGTTGCCGGCCAGGGCCTCGGCCAGGCGGCGGAGCGTGACGCTCCACCCGGCCCGCGACAGGTGGTCGAGCATGACGAAGAAGAGCGCGCCGAGCGTGATCGAGAGGTAGAAAACATAGGCGACCAGGTAGGCGTGGAAGAAGACTCTGCCGCTCTGGGGCGACCAGAGTACCAGCCCGCAGGCCGACCCGAGCCCGGCGACCGCCAGGACAGCTCCCGGCACGGTCATCCGCGCAGCCACGGGGGCCATCTGGAGGCGGGGCTCCTGAAGGTCAATCGTCGTTGCTGTCGGCGGGGTTTGCATGGGGTTCATTGCGGAAATTGGCGTCGGTGTCGTTCGCGTTTGTTTAGCGGGCGGGCTTGCCCGCCGCGTGACGTGTGGGAAAAACCGTGCTGCAACACGGCGGGCAAGCCCGCCCGCTAAACGACAGCATTCTACAACGCTGTAGCGTTACTGGTTGAAGTTGTCTCGCTCGGTCTCCGGCACGTCCTCCGGCTTGGCATCCTGGCTCCGCTGGAGGGCCTTCACGTAGGCCACGATCGCCCAGCGGTCGAAAATCGATATCTGCTTATCATAGGCCGGCATGCTGCGAATGCCGTTGGTAACGGTATTGAAAAGGTGTCCGGCCGGCCGGGCCCGCAGGTCCTTGCTGTGATAGTTTGTCGGGGCGACCCAGCCGGCGGCCGTATCGGCGCCGGCCGCCTGCATCTCGGCGGCACGCCGGGCCACCATCCCGTCGCCGTAGCCCCCGGCCCCGTGGCATGGGGCACAATAGATATTGAACCGCTCCCGCCCCCGCCGCACCAGGTCCATGCTCACGGAAACGGGAATCCGGGAGACGAAGTCCAGCTTGCCGTCCGGCTTGTGCTCGACACCTCGCATGAGCCGATCATAAGAAGCCTCGTCCTTGGGGGCCAGGGGCTCCGCGCGGCCGTCGACGTATCGGGCAAACGACGGATCATTGAGCACCTCGCACGGCACGATCAGGTCCTCCCGGGCCTCGGTGCCCGGCACCAGCGGCCGCATTGCCCGGCCGTCGGCAAACATCGCATTGACCCTCTGCGGCTTGAACTTCGGCTGCCGGACCATGTCCAGGATCGGGTGCAGGGGCGGCACGGGCGAGGGCCGCGACCGGACGAGCGCAATCAGCCCCGGCGGCACCAGGGCCAAGAGCGCGACCACCACGGCGACGGCAATCCAGATCCTAGGATTGCTCCCCTCTCCCGCCGGGAGAGGGGCAGGGGGTGAGGGCTTAGGATTCATCCGTTACTTCCTCCACCGCGGCGCAGCCGGTCGCCAGCAGCAATTCTCTGGTGGCGGTCAAATCGAAGCGGGCGTCCGCGGCCTCGATCACGAGGCACAGCCCGTCGTCCGTCGCCCGGCGGAACCGGCGGCTGGCAAAGGGCGGGTAGCTCAGCCGCGGCAGCCGCACCAGGGCCCACAGGCCGAAGAACGCCGCCAGCGACGCAAACAAGACCGTCAGCTCGAAGGCGATCGGAATGTTGGCCGGCAGACTCCAGTACGGCTTGCCGCTGAAGATCAAGGGGAAGCCCGCCAGCCCGCCCGCCGCGGCAACGGCCGTGTGCGGCGAGTTCGTGTACCATTGCATCCCAATGGCTACCCCGCAACCGCACAGGCCCGCCGCCAGCACGATCCAAGGCAGAATGGTCGGCCGGATGCCCATCGCCCGGTCCAGGCCGTGGACGGCGTAGGGCGCACAGCAATCCCAGCGGGTGTATCCCGAGAGGCGGACCTTCTCCGCCGCCGCCCGGAGCGAGGCGGTGTCGGCGTACTCGGCCAGGAGGCCCCACAGCTTCGGTCCGCCCGGCGGCTGGTCTGCCACGGTTGACTCCATGGTCTTATCTCGCGGTAATGAATTCGAAGCTCAAAATCCGAAATCCGAAATCCGAAACAAGCTCAAAATCCGAAGGTCCAATGTCCCAAACCAAGCATTCGGGCACTTGCTGGATCTCACCAGGAAGTGCGGCCGCTTTCGGCGTCAGCGTTTTCGTCATTGGTATTTGGTGCTTTGATATTGTTTCGTATTTCGAGTTTCGTATTTCGGATTTGTCTCAATCCTTCTCACCTTAGTCCGTCACGCGGGCGGCATTTTCCGGCAGGATGGCCTTGACCTCGGCCATGGCCACCATCGGCAGGTAGCGGCAGAACAAGAGGAATAGCGTCCCGAACAGCCCGAAGCTGCCCACCAGGGTCAGCACCTCGACGTAGCTCGGCCAGTACGTGCCCCAGCTCGACGGCAGGAAGTCGCGGTGCAGGCCGATCACGATGATCACGAACCGCTCGAACCACATGCCGACGTTGATCAGTATGCTGATTGCCAGCAGGAGCCAGACGTTCCGCCGCGCGAAGCGGAACCAGAGCAACTGCGGGACCGCGACGTTGCAGACGATCATGACCCAGCCGCACCAGCCCATCGGCCCGAGAACGCGGTCGAGTTGCTGGAACTGCTCCCACGGGTTGCCGGCGTACCAGGCCGTGAAAAACTCCATGACGTACGAGTAGGCCACGATGAGGCCCGTCAGCAGCATGATCTTGGCCATGTTGTCCAGGTGCCGCAGGGTGATGAAGTCCTTCAGTCCGAACAACTGCCGCGCGGGAATGGCCAGCGTCAGCACCATGGCGAACCCGCTGAAGATGGCACCCGCGACGAAGTAGGGCGGGAAGATCGTCGAATGCCAGCCGGGCAGTTGCGAGACCGCGAAGTCGAAGCTCACCACGCTGTGTACCGACAGCACCAGCGGCGTGGCCAGGGCCGCCAGGAGCAAGTACGCCTTCTCGTAGACGTGCCAGTGCCGCTGGCTGCCCCGCCACCCGAGGCTCAAGATGCCGTAGATATAGAACCGCCACCGCCCCCGGGCGCGGTCGCGGAGCGTGGCCAGGTCCGGCACCATGCCGAGGTACCAGAACAAGAGCGACACCGTGGCGTAGGTGCTCACGGCGAAGACGTCCCATAAGAGCGGACTCATGAAGTTCGGCCACGTGCCCATCTGGTTCGGGTAGGGGGCCAGCCAGTAGACCAGCCAGACGCGGCCGACGTGGATGCCCGGAAATATGCCCGCGCACATCACGGCGAAGATCGTCATGGCCTCGGCGAAGCGGTTGATGCTCGTCCGCCATTTCTGGCGGAACAGGAAGAGGATGGCCGAGATGAGCGTGCCGGCGTGCCCGATGCCGATCCAGAAGACGAAGTTCGTGATGTCGAAGGCCCAGCAGACGGGCCGGTTCACGTTCCACACGCCCACGCCGGTGAAGATCAGGTAGAGGACCATGAGGACGAGGATGCCCAGTGCCAGGACCGAGACGCCGAAAGCGGCGTACCATGCCTTGGGGACCCCTCGGGCCTCGGCCAGGCCGGCGATCGCCTCGGTGACCCGGTGCGCGGACTCTCCCGCCTCACCGGTCACCAGCGTCGCCCGCCGCCGCGGATCCTCTGCCGTGTTGTCCAGCTCGTTCGTCGCCATGTATTTCAAGCCGCAAGCGAATTGCAAATTGCAAATTGAGAATTGCAAATTGCAAATTGACGGCGGCCAATCGACCTACCCGACCGGTCCCTGCCCTCTTCAATTTGCAATTTGCAATTTGCAATTCTCAATTTGCAATTCTCAATTTGCAATTCTCAATTTGCAATTTGCAATTTGCAATTCTCAATTTGCAATCATTCCTTCATGAGTCCAGCCCTCGCGCTAGGTTCCGCACCCGGGCGAGGTACCGCGTCCGCGGCTTCGTGTTGAGCTCCGCATCCAACAGGCCGTAGCTCCGCCCCAACCCGTGGAGCTGCGAGACGCGGCTCGCAGGATCGTTCAAGTCGCCGAACACGATCGCCCGGGCCGGACAAACCTGCTGGCAGGCCGTCTGGATCTCGCCGTCGGCAATCGGCCGGTCCCCTTCGCGGCGGGCCGCGATCCGGGCCCGCTGGATCCGCTGGATGCAATACGTGCATTTCTCCATCACACCCCGCATCCGGACCGTCACCTCCGGGTTCTTCTGCATCTTTTGGAGTTCGGAGAGCGGCCGGCGGAGGAGGTTCGGCGTGTAGAAGTCCTTCAGGGTTCCGCAGTTGTAATCGAAGAAATTGAACCGCCGCACTTTGTAGGGGCAGTTGTTCGAGCAATAGCGGGTGCCCACGCAGCGGTTGTAGGTCATCATGTTGAGCCCCTCGACGCTGTGCGTCGTGGCGGCGAAGGGGCAGACCTCCTCGCACGGGGCGTTCTCGCACTGCATGCACGGCACCGGCTGGTGGACGGAGCGGATGGTGGCTAGTGGCTGGTGGCTGGTGGCTGGTGGCGGGGCGGTGGCTAGTGGCTGGTGGCTGGTGGCTGGTAACTTTCTCCCCTCTCCCTCCGGGAGAGGGGCCGGGGGTGAGGGGGCCTTGGGTGAGGGCTCCTCCAGGAAATACCTATCCACCCGCATCCAGTGCATCTCGCGGCCGTGGAGCACCTGCTCCTTGCCGACGATCGGGATGTTGTTCTCCGCCTGGCACGCGACGACGCACGCCCCGCAGCCGGTGCAGGCCGAGAGGTCGATGACCATGCCCCAGCGGTGCCTCCGGTGCGCCGGCACTTGCGACGGGTCCGCCTGCCCGGCCACGCCGCCGCTCATCGCGTGCTCGTCGAAGATGGACCTGCCAGAACTCCCCTCTCCCTCCGGGAGAGGGGCAGGGGGTGAGGGCTCGCGCGTCACCGTAATTTCATGCACCAACTCCGGTATTCGCGCCTGCACGGCCTCTTGGCCCACCCGATCGATAACATGATGGTCCTGGACGGTAGCCAGCTTATACTTCTCGCCGGTGGGCCGGACCTTGACGCCGCTCCGCCAGCCCATGTGGTCGCCGGCCACCATGGCGTAAGCGTCCTGGCCAATGCCGTTGCCGATGCTGCCGGCCGAGGTCCGCAGGGCGTACGCGTTCTGGCCGACGCCGTTGCCGATACTGCCGGCCGCGGTCCGCCCATAGCCCAGGGCCAGGCCGATCACGCCGTCGGCCACGCCGGGCACGATGAGCACGGGCACGCGGACCTCGACCCCGTCGGCCTCCAGGGCAACCACGTCGTCCGACTTCACGCCCAGCCGCTCGGCGGTCGCACCATTGATCAGGCCCGCATTATCCCAGGTGAGCCGCGTAATCGGGTCGGGCAGTTCCTGGAGCCAGCCGTTATTGGCGAACCGTCCGTCGTAGACCTTCGCGTCCCGGAAGAAGACCACCTCGTAGTCGTCGACTGCGGGCACCCGGCTACCGAACTGGGCGGCCGGGGTGCCCGAGGGCCACCGTATCTCCGAATCGAACCCCGAGGCGGTGCCCTCGGCGATGCCATCAGCCAGAGCCCTCTGCCATTTCCATTCGGTGGAGGGTTCATTCAGGAGCGAGCGGAACGTCCGCCGGACGATCTCATAGCCGCCGCCCTCTGTCCCAGCCGGATCGCCGGCGATCATGGCCAGCACCTCGATGGCGCTTCGGCCGTCGAAGAGCGGCTCGATCAGCGGCTGGACGATGCTGACCGTCCCGTCGTAGGTTCGCGCATCGCCCCATGCCTCCAGGTAGTGCGCCCGCGGAAGGTGCCACTGGCACAGATTCGAGGTCTCGTCCTCGTAGAGCGAGAGATGAGCGCTGAGCGGGACCTTCGCGAGGGCCTCCGCGAACTTGAGATCGGCCGGCGCGTCGTAGGCCGGATTGCCGCCGAGGATCAACAGGGCCCTGACTTCTCCCGAATTCACCCGCTCGATTAGGCTTGCCAGCTCCCCCGCGTACCCGATCATGGGGCGCTCCGAGCCAGATACGGAGTGGAAAAGAGTCTTGCCCATGTTCCCAAGTTTCCAGTTGATATCCCACGTCAGCGAATGCACTTCGGGGGGCTGCCCCGGCCCGGCCACGACGACTGAGCGGCCAGGGTTGGCCTCCAGGTCGGCCACGAGTTGCCGGAGGAACGGGGCGTCGAGCCCGTGCTGGGCGTCCTTTATCTTGTCGGTCGCCCCGAGCGCGCGGGCCAGTTGCTGCACGAAAGCCGGGATCAGGCTGGCTCGTAGTGGGCGCCGATGGTCGGCGCAGGCGCCGGTGACGGTGAAGACCGGCTCGACCACGTAGAGGCGGCTCATGGTCTTCGACCGTCCCCTGGTGGCGGCGAAATCACGCGCATACTTGATGGCCAACGGGTGGCCTCCGCCGAACAGGTCCGCATCCAGCGCCACGATCACTTCGGCAGGCGGAAGCTCCAAGATCGTGCGCGGCGGAGACACGACAACCTCATAGGGCCATACTTCGACGCTGCCCGAAACTGCCTCGTATTCGCACCACTCGGCCTGCGGCATCTTCCCCGTAAGCCGCCCCCACATGTCCATCAAGCTTGGCGAGGTTGATGCCTCGCTGAGAACGCAAACGCCCTCGCCGTCCCCCTTGAACACGTCCTTCGCCCAGCGGGCGAACTCCTTCCAGGTGCTCTCGGTCCGCTCGCCGTTCTGGCGGCGGATCACGCCGCGGCTGCGGTCCGGGTCGTAGAGGTCCAGGATGCTGGCCTGGGCGATGGCGTCGGTCGCGCCCCGGTTCAAGGGATGCAGCGGATTGCCCTCGATCTTGACCGGCCGGCCGTCGACGCAGGTGACCAATAGGCCCTGGGCCACGCCGCCGATCTCCATCGCCGTGGCGTAAGTGACCGGCACGCCCGGCTTGCGGCCGGCCGGGCGATGGGCATACGGCACCAGCTTCTCCTCCGGCATGCGGATGCAGCCGCCAAGGCCGGAAAGGCCGAGAGCCCCGACCAAGGTCAGGAAGTCGCGGCGAGTGGCACGGAACCGCTTCCCCTCTCCCTCCGGGAGAGGGAAAGGGTGAGGGGAAGTGCCAACAGGCCGTCCACTCGCGCGCCCCCTCACCCCCTGCCCCTCTCCCGGAGGGAGAGGGGAGCCATGATTCACCGGTGGCATGTCACGCAGTCCGTGTTCGGGTTGATGTGGTACTTCTCCCGCAGGTCCTTGCCCAAGGCCGCCCGGAGTTGTTCATCCTCCAGAGGAGTCCAATCCATGTTCGTCACCTGGTCCCGCGGCCGCAGGTGCAAGTCGGGGCTCCGGTGGCACTCCAGGCACCAGGCCATGTTCAAGGGCTTGACCGTCTGGACCGTCTGCATCTGCTGGACCGGGCCGTGACACTCGGTGCAGCCCACGCCCGCCGTGACGTGCGCGCTGTGATCGAAGTATACGTAATCGGCCAGGTCGTGGACCTTGATCCACGGGATGGGCGTCCCTTCGACGTAGCTCTTGCGGACCTCGGCCAACTGCGGCGAGTCGGGAAGAATGGCCTTGTGGCAGTTCATGCACACGTCGGTCGGGGGCAACGCGGCCATGGCCGTCTGCTCGACCGTGGTGTGGCAATAGCGGCAGTCCAGGCCCAGTTTGCCGACGTGCAGGGCATGGCTGTACGGCACAGGCTGCACGGGGGCATAGCCGACGTTCAGGGTCGTCGGATGCGCCCCATAGCCGAGCAAGAGGCCCACGTAGAGCGGCAACCCGGCCGCCGTCAGCAGCACCCCGACGGCCGCCTTGTTGGCCCATTTTGGAAACGTCAACAGCGGCTCAGAATCCATGCCCCGGCGACTTTCCTCAACCCGGTTCGACGCGGCAACGGAACCATGGTAGCGTTCCGGGGCTGAGGCGTCAACGTGCTCACCGCCATGTAGCCCGCACACTCCGTGTGCGGGATCCGGCACACGGAGTGTGCCGGCTACATAGCTCACCGGGGGCGGCAGGGCCCGCACCGCCCGAATAGCGCGTCCTCCCGGCTGGGATAGGCCGGCAAGGCGTTGCTCAGGTTGCACCGGTCGAGCGCCAACCGACTCTCGGGCGAAAGGCCGCACAGGCGGAGCATTCCGTCGTGGACGTCGATACGAGCGGCCAGGGCGGCGATCTGTCGCAGCAGGCGGCTATCGGGCAGTTCGACCTCGTCCATCTCCAGCACGAGGCAATAGGTGAAGTGCTGCTCCATCAGGGCCCAGAGTTGCTCGGCCAACGAAGCTTCCGGCGCCGCCCCGCCGGCGCCGGCCCGGAGCCGCACGAAGAGACAACTCGGCCCGCGCTCCACGTCGAGGTCCCAACCGGTGGTGGTCGCAAGCATAACGACTCCTGTGTTGGTTCCTTACGCCGTCTCTGCGACTTCGGGCAGGGGCGCGACGTCCAGTTGGTTGTGGATCTCCAGCACGCCCTCGACGCACCGGGCAATGTTCTGGGCCACCTGTTTCATGTAGTAGCTCGGCACGCGGCCGCGGAGCATCAGCACTCCGTCGCGATACTCGCACGCGACCTGCCGGAGCACCGCGTAGTGCGACTCCCGGAATCGCAATCGGACGGTGGTCGCAACGGGCGTCCCATCCCCGTTGGCCGACGCGTTATTGAAATTGGTCGGACAGTTCCCGTTGACCGCGGTTGCCATGGCGCGTCTCCTTACTTCCTTGCCGTTGCGGGTCGCACTTTCGCCCGGGCGCCACCGGGCGATCCGTTGAGCGGGCGAAAAATCCTTTTTTATCGTATCGCACAGGCAAAAAACGCGAATACCGGGAAACCTTGCGGGCCCTACCCGAAATCCCGGAACGCGGCGTCCGGTTTTCCCCTGCCCCTACAGACGGCCTTGGGACTTGGGCCTTAGGCCCTGGCGCGAACACCCAAGCCCTAAGACCCAAGACGTAATTCACGCGTCGCAGATGGCGACGGCCTCTTCGAGGCTCTTGAGGGCGTCGGGACGCTTGGGGATGAACTCCTGCCCCACGTAGCCGGCGAACCCGCTCTCGGCGATGGCCCGCATCAGCTTGGGGTAGTCGAGCGTCTGCGTCTGGTCGATTTCGTTGCGGCCGGGCACGCCGCCGGTGTGGTAGTGGCCCCAGCAGTCGTGGTGCTCCTTGATGTCGGCCAGCACGTCTTCCTTCATCATCCCGGCGTGGTAGATGTCGTAGAGGACCTTCACCCGGGGCGATCCGACGCCGTGCACCAGCGCGGCGCACCACTTGGTCGAGTCGGCCATGTAGTCCTTATGATTGATCGAGTTGAGGAACTCCAGGCAGACGGTGATTTTCTTCTGTTCGGCGTAGCCGGCGATCTTCTTCAGGCCGGCGATGCTGTTGGCCAGGCCCTCCTGGTCGTCCATGCCGCCGCGGTTTCCGGAGAAGCAGATCACATTGGGGAAGCCGGCCTCGGCGGTCTGGTCGATGCCCTTGCGGATCGCGGCCAGGCACTCCTCGTGGTTCTCGGGCCGGTTGAGCCCCTTGGAGATCGAGTGGCTGGGGGCCATGGCGCAGATCAGGCCGTATTTCTTGATCGTGGGCCATTCCTTGGGACCGGTCAGCTCGACCGAGAGGAGCCCCATCTTTTTCGCGGCCTGGCAGAAGTCGTCGAGGCTCATGTTGGCGCGTTTCAGGTAGGCTTGATAGCACCAGAGGCAGACCGACTGCTTGATCCGGCCCTTGCGCCGGCTGTCGGCCGCCCAGGCGCCCCAGGGCGCCATGGCGGCTGCCGCGGCTGTGCCCGCCACGGTGCCCAGCATTGCCCGGCGGGTCAGGCGGTTTTGGTCTTGGTTCTGGTTCGGCTGGGCTGGACTGCCGGATCGTGCCATGGGTCGCTCCTTGATTCCTTCCTGACGTGTCATTGATTGATCTTCTCGCCGACCTAATAATGCCATGGTAAGCGAAACCCTGCCCGGGTGCAACACGATGGAGATGAACTTCGCCTGGCTGCTCTGATCTCCGCACTCGTGCTCACCCCGTACGTGCGGGTGTTGGCCTTGCCCGTGCTCTTCGCTTTCGTCGAGCGGAACGCCAAGTATGCGGCCTTCACCGGCTTCGTGCTGGCCGTCCTGCGCTATAGTCTGTTCCTGCGGTAGAACGCATCAGGCGGCTTCGATATCGCCCCCGTCGAACGGCTCTTCGTCCGAGGCTTCCTCCTGCCAGTCGCCCTCGTCGTCCGGCTCGTCTTCCTCTTGCCAGGAGTCTTCCGCGTCGAACGCTTCGTCTTCCGTCGCTTCCGCGTCTTCGTCGGACGAGTCGGGCGGCTCGACTTCTTCTTCCGGCTCGGCGCTGCGCTTCACGGGGGCGGCCTTCCGCGGCGGCGAGGATCGCCGCGACCGCTTCGGCTTCTCCCGCGCCGGGTCCTCGAAGATGATCGGGGGCGGCTCCGCCTCGGTGTTCTCCGGCAGCGAGGCGACCGGCGCCCTCAGCGACTTGAAAAGCCCGGCAATGTGCTCGTGGCAGGTAAAGACGAGGAGCTGGTGCCCGGCGGCGGCGAAATCCCGCAGGACGGCGGCGGCCGCCCGGGCCCGGTCGGCGTCGAAGTTCACCAGCACGTCGTCCAGCACCAGGGGCAGCGGGGCGCCGCGGCGGGCATAGCAGGCCGCCAGGGCCAGCCGCAGGCTCAGGAAGAGTTGCTCGCGGGTGCCGCGGCTGAGGACCTCGACGCCGAGCGAGTGGCCGTCGGCGTCATCGACGCGGAGGACCTGCTGGCCCAGCGGCGTCCACACGCGGCGGTACCGCCCTTGCGTCAGTCGGCCCAGATAGTCGGACGCCTCGCGGAGCGTCTCCGGCTGGCGCTCCTGCTCGTAGGTGGTCCGGATCGTTTCGAGGGTGCGGCAGGCGATGGCCTTCACCTGCCAGTCGCGGACCGCCTCCTCCAGTCGCTTCTGGAGGACTGCCATGTCGAGCTGCTTCTGGACGAGCCGCCGGTCCTCGGCCAGGGCCCGCATCTGCTCGATGAGCTGTCCGCGGTTCTCGATCCGGCCTCGGAGATCGTTTTCAACGGCGGTCAGCCTGGTCCGGGCTTCCTGGCCGCGGACTTCGAGGCCGGCGGCCGCGTCGCCTTCCAACTGCTGGCGAAGCGCCTGGTGGGGGCAGGCCTCGCCGGCCGCGGCGGCGATCTCGCGATCCAGGGCGTCGCGCTCGTCCCGCAAGACCTGGGCCCGCGCGACATCGACGGCCCGCCGCCGAAACTCCTGTTCGTCCCCCGCGCCGGACTCCCGCAGCAATTGCTGGCGCCGCCGGCGGAGCCGCCCGGCGGCCTCTTCCTGCCGGGCCTGCTGCCGGCGGAGGTCGCGCAACTGGCGGCGGATGGCCTCGCGGCGGGCGATCTGGGCCCGCTGCTGCCCCAGCGCGTCGGCAAGCTGCCGGAGCTGCTCGATCGGGCCGGGACCCGCAACCGCGACGCCGCAGTCGGCCACAAGCTGCGAGACGCGGGCGGTCAGCATTTCCAGTTCCCGGCGCCGCCCGGCTAACTCTTCTCGGCGATCGGCCATGCGGCGATCAATCTGCCGGATCTCGTCGGAGCGCTGGGCGATCCGCCGGACCTGGCGGAACGTCAGGTCGGCCGGCAGGCCCGCGGCCTCCAGCGCCTCGCGCCAGCGGCGCCGGGCGGCGCGATACTCGGTGCGGGCACGCGCGGCACGGTCCGCGGCCGCGGCCGCTTCCTGCCGGGCCGCCGTATGCCGCGTCTCCAGCGGGGCAAGCGCCTCGAGCGACGATAGCTCTTGTTCCGCCGCGGCAAGCCGTGGGGCGATCGGGCCGCCGCCGCGCGGAAGCTGGACGTCCAACCCCTCACGCTCCTCTTTGGCCTGCTTGATCTGGAGCCGCAGCATGTGAAGTTGCTTCTGGCAGGCGTCCATTCGCGCCGCACCCGACCGCTCCAGGAGGATCTTCCCGCCGGCAGCCGCGACGATTCCGGCCAGGCCCAAAAGCGCCAACGCCCAACCCAGCGGGCCGGTCATCGACGCCGGCATGAACACCCCGGCCACCAACAGCACCAGCCCCAATACAAAAACGGTGCCCAGGCCCGCAAGGAGCCAGACGGGCAGGATCTGGTGCGCTAGGAGGCCCCGGCTCTGCTGGTCCAGCTCGGCTTCATAGCGGGTCATCTGGTCCAGCCGCTCGTCGACCTGGATGCGGCGGCGGAGTTGGGCAACGAGGCTGCCGGCCCGGTCCGTGGCCGCGGCGAGGTCCGTCCCGCTTCTCCCCTCTCCCGCCGGGAGAGGGGCAGGGGGTGAGGGTGCCCTTTGTCGCAGCGCCGCCTCGATCTGCTCTCCCAGCACGCCGGCAGTGTCCCGAGCGGCCGCCGCATCGCGATCCGCCCGATGCGCCGTGTTGACAACCTTTTCGAGCGATCGAGCCGGGCCGCGGAGCCGCCGGAGCGCCCGGGGCGACAGCCGCCCGAGCGACTCGGCGTCCGCCGTCTGGCCGAGCCCCAGCCGCTTCCACTCGGCGGCGAGGCTCTCGCCCAGATCGGCGAGGTCTTTTTCGATCGCGGCCGCCTGGCCCTCGACCGCCGCAAGCCAGGGCTCTTGTTCCAGGAGGGCCTCGATGCGGGCCGCCTGCCGGGCCAGCGCGGCATTGACCTCCAGGCCCGCGGCCTCCCGGCGAAGCCCCTTCCGCTGGCCGTCGAGCCGCTCCAGGGCCTCGCGGCGGCGGTCGAATCGGGCCGCGAGCACGTCGAGCCGCCGGACGCCGTCCGGGGGCATCGGCGGCTGCGGCCCCATCGCGGACAGCTCGCCGTCCAAGGCCGCGCGGCGAATCCAGCGGTCGCGGAGCCCGATGGCCAGCTCGATGACGTGAAGCTGCTGTTGGGCCGCGTTCCTCTCTTCCTCCAACCGCATGACGTCGCGGTCCAGGTTGCTCCGCTGGGCGGCCAGGCGGCCGTAGCGGGAGCCGAGCGATTCCAACTCCTCGATCTCCTGGCGGAGCTTTTCGCGGTCGGCCAATAGCCCGGCCACCAGGCAGGGGCCGCCGCCGCGGTCGAGGATGCGGTTCCGCGAGGTCTCCAACTCCCGCATGACCTCGACCAGCGAAACGCGGTCCAGCCCGGCCGAAATGCCGTAGAGCAACTCGGCCGCCTCGGTGTCGCCCAGCGCGCCGAGTTCCTGGATCTCGCGGAGGCCGACGGCAAAGACGTTGTTGAAGATCGGCTCGTCGAGGTTCGACAAGAGCAGCCGGATCATGTGCTCGCCCTGGCGGGTGCCGTCGGCGGCCGTAATGACGAGGCGGCCCTCGCCGGGCTGACCGTCGGGCTCGTCGTGGCGATCGATCTGGAAGGAGCCGTTGGGACCGGAGACCTCGATGCGTCCGCCGGGCCGCCCGCCGTGGACCGGCGGGAAGTACCGCCGCCGCTCGGGGGAGAAACCGTAGAGCACCGAGCGGATGAACTGCAGCAGGGTCGATTTGCCCGCCTCGTTCGGCCCGTAAACGACGCTCAGGCCGTCTGCGAGCCGTTGGATCCGCAGGCCGCTC
Source organism: Thermoguttaceae bacterium (assembly GCA_050014815.1). GTDB lineage: Bacteria > Planctomycetota > Planctomycetia > Pirellulales > Thermoguttaceae > JBEKCP01. The sequence goes on from JBEKCP010000013.1 coordinate 13,316, forward strand.
CAGACGCCGTAGCCGTCGATTTCCAGGGCAGTGATTTTCACGTCGTCAGTCGTCAGTTGTCAGTTGTCAGTTGTCAGTTGTCAGTTGTCAGTTGTCAGTGGTCAGTTGTCAGTGGTCAGTTGCCACGGACAACTAACGACGGACAACGGACCCTAAATCCCAAATCCCTAGCCCCCTGCCCCTAGCTGTTCTGCCTCTCCCGCCCCGAGCAGTTCGGCCCCCAGGAAGGCCGCTTCACAAAGCGCACGCCGGCGTGCCGCCCGCTCGGGGATCGTCGCGGCGGCGGCCAGCGTGCCTGCCAAGTGCTGCTCGGCCAGGTACGCCTCCAGCCCCAGCGGTTCGTCCGGGTTCATCTCGTAGTGCCGCACCGCCCGGAGGAAATCGCCCAGGATCGTCTCTTGCTCGTAGAGGGAGGCGGGGAGGTCGGCCGTCGGCTCGGCTTCGAGCAATACGCTCCACGCCGCCGGCGAGCCGCAACCGTACTCGGCCCGCAACTGGCCCAGCAGCTCCGGCCCGAGCGGCCCGCGGCGCAACTGGGTCGCCAACGGCCCGCTGCCGGCGATCCGCCACGAGATCAGCAGATCCATCTTCGGCATGGTCTCCAGCAGGGCCTGTGTCCGCTGGCGGAGCAAGGCATCGAGTTCCTCGCGACTGGTGCTCTCCTGGATCATGAGCCGCTCGTCGAGCCAGCGGATCACATCGCACGGCAGGAACGTAGTCCGCGCGGCCCCGCTCTGGTCCACCTCGACCAAGGTGCAGCCGTGGGTGCCGGGCTCCTCGAGTCGGCGGCCCTGCGGACTGCCCGGCCAGTGGGCCACCCCCGGTGTCTGGACGAGCGACGCACGGTCGTGCCGGCCGCCCAGCGCCCAATAGTGGATGCCCCGGGCCTGGAGCGCGGCCGCCGCGGCACTCCCATGGGCCACGGCGATGGTCGCCAGCCCGGCTGGGTCCGGGGCGAACTGGCCGGGCTGAAACGGCCGCCGGCTGTCGCGGCTCTCGCCGACCAGCCGGACCAGGGGCGCGGCATCTCGCGCGTGGACAAACTCCCCCACGCGACCCCGAGGAAAAACGTGTACGTTCTCCGGCAGTGGAAAGCCGGCGGGCCAGGCATCGGGCGGGTCCACTTCTCCCCCCGCCCAATAGACCTCGATGCCATGCTCGGCCAGCCGCGAGAACTGCTCCACCAGGAAGAGCGGCCCGCCGAGGCCGGCCCGGGCGGGGTGCACCAGGTCGCCGGACAGGACGACCAGTTCGGCCTCCTCGCTGACGGCCGCGTCAAAGACCCGCCGGGCCGCGGCGTAGGGCGCATCGCAGAAGGCGTCCCGTAAGTGGTCCGGGACCTCGATTACCCCCTCAAGGGGCATATCCAGGTGAAAATCGCCGGCATGGATGAAACGCAACGGCCGACCAGGCATGGACACCTCCGTGCGGCTAGGAGTGTAGCCAACCGCATAGTTTACCCATTATGCCGCAATGGTACCACAGAGGTTCTGACGAGATATGGGCTGGAAGAGTAGGAATCAAACCCACTCATTGGAGGGGGTTCCCTGGAAGCGACGCTCTGCGGGAGGGAGTTTCACGCAAAGTCGCCAAGCCGCAAAGACGCAAAGGAGTATCGGAATTGGCAATCGTCAGGCAGGCCGTAATTCATGCACGGGGCGTGCTTCACACACAACACATTACATCCACTACGATTGCCGCGATCTCGCTCTCAGTCGCCTTCCCGTTCCTCTCTTCTCCGCGACTTTGCGCCTTGGCGACTTTGCGTCATATCCTTATCAGTCACGACGCTGCCTTAACGACGGGCCCTTCTATACCGTTGGGCATACTTGTGCGGCAAGCTCAGCCCACTTTACTTCGTCCGCCGGCCTGGCGTGGTCGTCGGCCGCCGGTGCTGCTTGGCGGCCAGGTAGTTCGGATTGCCGGCCTGGCCCGTCAACTCGTAGAGGAACCGGCTGGGGATCGTGGGCCGGGCCTTGCCCCACTTCTGCCGGCTCAGGGCCAGCGTGAGCGTCAGTTGACGCTTCGCCCGGGTCACGCCCACATAGCACAGCCGCCGCTCCTCGTCGATGGCCGAATCGCCGTCGGCCAGCGACCGGGCGTGCGGCAGCATGCCCTCTTCCATGCCGACCATGAAGACCTCGGGAAACTCCAGCCCCTTGGCGGCGTGCAAGGTCATCAGCGCGACGGCGTCCCGCTCCAATTGCGACTCCTTGTCGTCTTGGTCCGTACCGGCCAACGCGGTCTCCTGGAGAAAGCCGGCCAGCGTGGGCCCTTTCGCCCGCTTCTGGTAGGCGCCCACGGCATTGACGACCTCCTCGACGGCCGCCCAGCGGGCCTCGTGCTGGTCCGTTTCCGGGTAGAGCCGCTTGAGGTCCTCGCGATAGCCGATCTCCTGGACCAGGCTGCGGACCGGGACAACCAGATCGTACTTGGCCGCCTTCTTCCCCGTCCCTTTCTCGCCCGCGGGCGGCGCAAAGGGGACAGTCCCATTTTTGTGGCGTCCTGCCACAAAAATCGGGACAGTCCCCACGCACCGCTGGTAACGCCCCACGAGATCGCAGAACTTGTCCACGGCCGGCAGTCCCGCGTGCGGCAGGATTTCCCAGAGCGGCTTCTTCTCCGCGATCGCCCGTTCCATGAGGCGTTTGGCCGTGCCCTGGCCGATGCCGCGCGGCGGCGTGTTGAGGATCCGCAGGAGCGAGACCTCGTCGCGGGGGTTGGCGAGCACTTTGAGGTAGGCCAGGACGTCGCGGACTTCCTTGCGGTCGTAGAACGACATGCCGCCTATGAGAACGTAGGGGATTTTCGCCCGGCGGAGTTCCATCTCGAAGTTCCGGGGCTGTTCGTTGGTGCGGCAGAGGATGGCGAAGTCGCGTGGGCGGCGGCCCTCCTGCCGCACCCGCAAGGCGATCTGGCCGACGACCGCCTTGGCCTCCTGGCTCTCGTCTTCCAGTTGCAGGACGCGGGGCGGCTGGCCGCCGACCATCGCCCGGAGCACCTTCGCGTGGCGAAGCCGGTTGAAGGCGATCAGGCGATTGGCCCAGGCGACGATCTCGCGGGTCGAGCGGTAATTGGTCTCCAGGCGGACGATCTTGGCGTCGGGCCAGTCTTTGCGGAAGCCGAGGATGTGGGCCACTTCCGCGCCCCGCCAGCCGTAGATCGACTGGTCGTCGTCGCCGACGACGCACAGGTTGCGGTGGCCGGCGGCCAATGCCTTCACGATGCGGTACTGGCTGCCGTTGGTGTCCTGGTACTCGTCCACGAGGAGGTGATCGAACCGGCCGGCCTCGGCGGCGCGGACCTTCGGGAATTGCTCGAAAAGCTCCTCGGTCAAGAGCAGGAGGTCGTCGAAATCGACCGCCCCGGCGGCCTTCAACGCCTCCTGGTAACGGCGGTAGGCGGAGGCGGCCAGGTGCTCCTTGTCGGTCTCGGCCAGCGAGGCCGCCTGGGGGAACCGGACCGAGGCCATCTTCCACCGGCCGATGAAGAAGAGCAGGTCGCCGGGCCGCAACTGCCCCTCGGCCGCCTTGATCTCGCGGAGTGCGCTGCGGGCGACGCCCTCCTGGTCGCCCCGGTCGTAGATGGCGAACCCGGCCGGATAGCCCAGCCGCGTGATGTTCCGCCGCAGGATGCGGACGCAGAGCGAATGGAAGGTCGAGATTTCCGGCTGCTTTGGGAGCCGCTTGCCCAAGAGGGCGGCGGACCGCTGCTGCATTTCATCCGCCGCCTTGTTGGTGAAGGTGACGGCCAGGATCCGGTCCGGGGCGGTCCGGTGGCGAATCAACTCGGCGATGCGGTAGGTGACCACCCGGGTCTTGCCCGTCCCGGCCCCCGCCAGGACCAGCAGCGGGCCCGAAAGGGTCCTGACGGCCTCGTCTTGCTCGCGGTTGAGTTCCATGGCAGACCCTGGATGGTAAGCGGCGGGGGCCGGGGACGCAACTCCTGGGGCCGGCCTTGACGCCCCTCCTCCGCAAGCGCTATACTTACTTCCGTTGCGGAAGTCCGTGTAGGGTGGCTCGCCGACCATGCTTCAAATGGTGCCCGTCGACCCACCCTACCAAGATCCCCATGGCGGCACCCCATGAAGAGCAAGCGGCGGCACGAATTGCAGACCAACGTCTTGGCCGATTGGCTGGGCGACATGCTCGAGCGGATCAGGCCGTTCCAGAATGCCATCCTGGGCACCGTGATCCTGCTGGCCATTGCGATCATCGGGATCATGTGGTGGCACAACCGGTCGATCGCGCAGGCCGGAGAGGCCTGGGCGGCCGTCCCGCTGGGGGCCGACGCGCCCCAGCCCTACGAACAGGTCGAAATGCGGTTCCCCAAGACGCCGGCGGGCGAGTGGTCCGGAATCCTGGCGGCCGACCAGTACCTCTTCATCGGCTCGTACCAGCTCTTCCACAACAAGGCCGCGGCTGCCGAGGCCCTCAACAAGGCGCTGGAGGTTTACCAGAATATCCTCAAGGAGGCCACGTCACCCATGGCACAGGAGCGAGCGTGCTTCGGGCTGGCCCGAACGCTCGAATGCATGAACCGGCTCGACGAGGCCGTCGTGAGATATCAACAGGTGGTCGGTAACTGGCCCAAGGGCATGTTTGCGACGGCCGCCCAAGACCGCTTGGACGACCTGGCGAAGATGTCGACGAAGGAATTCTACGACAGGTTCGCCAGGTTCAATCCGAAACCGCCGGCGCCCAAGGAGTCGGAGTCCGGCCCGGCGGGAAAGATTGGGCCGTTGCCGGAGAATCCGCCCGAGCCGCCAAGCAAACCACAGCCGCCCGCCAAGGTGGAGATACCTAAAGTGCCCGAGCCGCCAGCCAAGGCAGACGAGCCTGCCGTGCCCGAGCCGCCGAACAAGCCCGAGCCCCCTGCCAAGTAGTCTCTGCCGCCGAGAATCTCTACAAGTCACTGAGTAGCGGGCCCGGGGCGCCGTCCCTTCCCATGCAACTCTCCAACGTGCCGGTCGAGTTCGTGGTCGAGCCGCCCGAGGCGGGCCAGCGGCTCGATACGGTCCTGACCATCCGCTTTCACGATTACAGCCGCGCCCATCTCTGCCGGGTCATCACGGCCGGCGGTGTCCAGGTCAACGGCAAGGGGGGCAAACCCGCCTATCGCGTCGTCGCCGGGCAGCGGATTTCCGTCCTCCTGCCGGAGATCCCCCGGCAGTCGCCCCGCCCCGAGAATATCCCACTGGACGTTCTCTACGAGGACGAAGACCTGGTGGTGATCAACAAGCCCCCGGGCATGGTGGTCCACCCTGCCCGGGGCCACTGGTCGGGGACGCTGGCCGGCGCGCTCCAGTACCATTTCGGGCCGAGCCTCAGCAGCACGGCCGGGCCGCTGAGGCCGGGGATCGTTCACCGCCTGGACCGCGACACCAGCGGCGTGATCCTCGTCGCCCGGACCGACCAGGCCCACAGCAAGCTGGGCGAGCAGTTCCGGGCCCGCTCGATCGAGAAGGAGTATTTCGCGCTGGTGAGCGGCTGTCCGGACCGCGACCGGGACCTCATCGACCGCACGATCGGCGTACACCCGGTCGACCGCAAGAAAATGGCCATCTTGCGCGACCACGCCGACCAAACAAGCTCGGTGCCCACTGGTGCCCAGGCCGGCCGATCCGCCCAGACGTTCTACGAGGTGGTGGAACGATTCGACGGTTTTGCGGCGATGCGGGTCCTGCCGAAGACGGGCCGCACCCACCAGATCCGCGTCCACTTGGCGCACGCGGGCTGCCCCGTCCTGTGCGATCGCCAGTACGGCGGGCGGGCGGAGCTCACCCGGGGCGAGATCCGCCGGGACCCTGCGGACACGACAGTCCTCTTGGCGCGGCAGGCCCTGCACGCCCGGCGATTGCGGTTCCTGCACCCCCGCACCGGCGAGTCGCTGGAGGTTGCGGCCCCCTTGCCCGCCGACATGGCCGCCGTGCTCGAGGAACTTCGCCGGTGGCGGGAAGTAAGGATGAAGGATGAAGGATGAAGGATGAAGGATGAAGGATGAAGGCGGAAGGATGAAGGCGGAAGGAAAAACAACTTCAGATTTGCGATTTCAGATTCAAATTTGCAATTTGCAATTTCAAATTTGCAATTTGCAATTTGCAATTTCAAATTTGCAATTTGCAATCCCTGACCCCTGCCCCTGTCCCCTATGAAAACCTTCGGCATCGGCGTCCTCTTCCTGCTGCCCATCGTTTCGAGCGCCCAGCCGCCCGGCACTCCCGCTGCCGCGGAGACCCGCGAGGACGGCCCGGTGGCCTCGCCGGAGCCGGATTGGCCGCAATGGAACGGCCCGCGACGCGACGGCATCTCCGCCGAGAAGGGCCTCCTGCCGACCTGGCCGGAAGCCGGACCAAGGCTCGCCTGGAAGATCGGCGACCTGGGACGCGGCTGGTCGTCGCCCATCATCGTCCGCGACCGGCTCTATGTTACGGGCGACGCGGGCGACGACCTCGTGATCTATGCCTTCGACCTCGACGGCAAGCCGCTGTGGAAGGCCACCAGCGGTCGATCGTGGACCGGCTCTTACCGAGGGGCCCGGGCCTGCCCGGCCTTTTCCGAAGGAAAGCTCTACCACATGAACGCCCACGGCCGCGTGGCCTGCCTGGACGCCGCCACGGGCAACGAACTCTGGGCCGTCAACGTCCTGGAGCGGTTCCAGGGGCAGAACATCACCTGGGCCATGAGCGAATGCCTGCTGGTCGATGGTCCCCGCGTGATCGTGACGCCGGGCGGCCAGAAGGCCCTGATGGCCGCCCTCGACAAGCACACCGGCCGCACCGTCTGGACCACCGAGCCCTTGCGCGAGGACCGGACGTCGCACTGCTCGCCGCTCTTGTTCCGCCATGCGGGACGCCGCATCGTGGCGAGCTGCTCGTCGGCACATGGCTTCGCGGCGGATGCCGATACCGGCGAACTGCTCTGGACGGTGCCGCTCAAAAACCCTTATGGCACTAACATCACGACTCCCGTCTACGGCTCGGGCCGCATCTTCTACACGACTGCCTACGTCTTTGGCGCGTGCTACCGGTTGCAGCCGCGCGATGGGGGACTACAGGCCGAAAAAGCCTGGGACACGACCCTGGACACTTGCACCGGCACGGTTCTGCTCGCGGACGGCCGGCTCTACGGCAGCGGCTACAAGGAGCACAAGTCCTGGCTCTCGCTGGATTGGAAGACCGGCGCGATCCGCTACGAGCTCAAGGACCTGACGACCGGGGCGGCCGTGTTTGCCGACGGCCGGCTGTACTGCCTGGCCGAGGACGGCCGGGCGGCCCTGCTGCGGCCCACGCCCGAGCGTTTCGAGATCGACGGCCAGTTCCGCTTCCTGCCGGAGAGGGTATCCGATGCCTGGGCACACCCCGTGCTGCTCCACGGCCGGCTCTACCTGCGTTACCACGACACCCTTTGGTGCTATGACGTGCGGCCCCGAGATCGCGGGCGATGATGCCCCTGCTGCGGCGCTCAGTCCTCCCCACCCGCTCTCCTTTGCATCTTTGCGCCTTGGCGCCTTTGCGTGATATCCTTCACCGTCACCGCGTTGCTTCACGAGAGGCCATCCGCAAGCGCGGCACAACCGAGGATGGACTTTTCGGAATCCGGCAGAATTGCTAGAATATGACCTTGTGGCGATCGGCGGTTTCAGCCATCGGCCAGACCCAAAACCCAAGAAGAACGGAGGCACGCCATGGGCATCGATCCACGGAGGCGGCAGAAGAAACTGGAGCGGCGCAGGGCCAAGCAGAAGGCCCAACGGCGGGAGTTGGCCCGGCGGGAGTCGGGCGGCCTTCCCGCTCGTTTCCAGGAGGCATCGACCGCCCCGATCCTGCACTGTTGGGCGGCCCAGAACGTCTGGTCGGCGGGCATCGGCCACGTGGTGATGAGCCGCCAGATGCCTCATGGGCAGGTGGCGTTCGCCGTGTTCCTGGTCGATAGGTACTGCCTCGGCGTGAAGGACGTCTTCATGAACGTGATGCCGAGGGCGATCTACGACCAGAGGGTCCACGACAAGCTGGCCAAGCAGGGCCCGCTGGTCCTCTTGAAGCCCGAGTGTGCGAGGAAGCTGATCGAGGGGGCGGTGCAGTACGCGCTGGACTTGGGGCTGCCGCCGCACCCGGACTACCGCGTCGCGAAATTGATCTTCGGGTCGATCTCGGCTGAGGCGTGTGCCCGGCAGTTCGTATTCGGCAAGGACGGGAGGCCGTTCTTCTTTTCGGGCCCGAACGACGATGCGGCCAAGTGCCGCATCATCCTGCACGCCCTCCACGAGCACTGCGGCCCCGACGGCTACCATTATGTGCTCGGGGGGCCCGGCTTGGCATTGGTCCCGCTGGAAGACTGATCGCGTGGGTGGCACGCCCTGAAAGGGCGTGGCAACACGCGCAACCACGCCCTTTCAGGGCGTGCCACGCATCACGCGATGACTGACGGAGCGCTAGCGATCGACGTTTCCGGCTTTCGCCGCGGCCTGCTTCGCCGCGGGGGCGGCCGCCGGGGCATCGGCCGGCGCGAAGACCTGCGCGTCGTAGGAGAAGAGGGCATGGGCCGCCGCCATCGTCACGGCGACCTCCTGGCTGCTCAGTGAAGGCAGGTTCCACTGGTAGCGCTCCGCTCGCAGCGCGCCGCTGACGAATTGGATCGACTGGACGATCTTCGGGTCCTCCAGGCGGGCCGCGGGGAGACTGAGCACCAGCCATTCGAGCACCCCGGCGGTCGAGGCCAAGGCCGAGGCGGGGTCGCGGCCGGCGCGGCCCCAACTGCCGTCGGAATTCTCGGTCGCCAGCACGTAATCCTGGCACTGCTGGACGTACTTCCTGGCCGCGATGAAATCGCCCTCGACCGGCAGCTTCTGCCGACTGCGCTGCTCCAACGCCCAACTGAAGGCCAAGAGCCGCGCCACGGCCGCCTGGGGCACCTGGCCCAACGACTGCTTCATCTCCTCCCGCACCATCCGCTCGACCGACCACTCCTCGCCCAGCGAGTTCTTCCAGGTGGGCTCCGAGACGTAATAGGCCAGTGCGACCAGCTTCAACGAGAAATCCCGCCCCGAGCGGCAGGCAAGCTTTTCGTTCTCGATCAGGTCGGCAACGGTGCGGACGTGGTCGCCGGCGCGGGCGGGATACTCGGCGGGGACCCTCGACAGGGCCAGCATGGCCGCCAGTTGGGACGGGGCCTCCTGATATCCGTAGCCGACCCGGGCCGCGAGGTGGCCTTCGGAGACCATGAGGGGCTCGCGGCCGCCGCACGGGTGGTTCCAGCACAGGCAGGTGATGCCGTTGACCTTTTGCCCGGTCGGCCCGTCTTCGTGGATCTCCGACTGGCAGCCGAAGGCCCGGCAGAACTGGATGACGTCGGAGATGCTGCTCTGGCCCGTGTTGAAGGGCTGCTGGTAGACGCCGCCGAGGGTTTGGCGAACGCGGTCCCGCAGTTCGGTCATGGCGGGGCTCAACTGCTTTTTCGGTTGCGGCTTCGCGGCGGGAGCGGCCCCATCGGCCGGTTTCCCGGCGGGGGCGGCGTCGCCGGCCGGCTTGTCGGCCGACCGCCCCGTCGCGGCGGACCCGAGGAAGACGGCAAGCACGACGCCTGCTGAAAAGATGCCAGCGACACGCGACATGGATAATTGCTCCCTGGCTGGGTCGTGAGAAATGGTTGTTTAGTTTAGCGGGCGGGCTTGCCCGCCGTGAGGCATAGCATTTTCCGCGCGTCCCACGGCGGGCAAGCCCGCCCGCTAAACGGACTCGAACGACACCCACATCGATTTCCGCAAGTTGCCGGCTTACCGCCGCCCCCTTCTTGTCCTGTCGGGTTCCACCTTCGCGGCGGCGCTATTCAGCTCGTCGTTGATTCTGCTCATGTCGGCGGCGACCTTTGCGGCCGGCTTCTCCTGGGCGCCGTCGGCGTGGGCCTCGTCATGCGTCGGACGGCTGATCAGGAAGCCGCCGGCGGCGCCCCGCTGCGTGTAGCTGTGCGTGTCGGCGCCGCAGCCGAAGGTGTTCTTGCTGCCGTAATCGACGAGGAAGCTGAAGTTGCCGCCGCAGTAGGGCAACTTGTGGTAACTGATCCCTGAGGGGGCATAGCCCTGGCCGTAGCCGTCGTAGACGCCGCCGTCGCCGTAATGGTAGAGGATGCCGAGGCTGGCCTGGGCGCCGCAGCCCTGCGTGAGCCCCCCGGTGGCCTTGCAGCGGACGTTCTTGCCGAAGTCGCACAGCACGCCGATGGAGCAATCCCAGCCCATGCCGGTGCCCATGATCGTGCCTTCGTAGACGTCGTCGCCGCCGTCGCCGAAGCAGAAGCCCGCCGCGTAGTGGCAGCCCCAGCCGCAGCCGAAGCGTTGGAAGAGCTGCTCCGTCCGCTCGCCGCCGTAGAAGTTCTTGCGGCAGATCAGGCACTGATTACCGGGGCCGAAATCCCGGGCGAAGCCCAGTCCGCACCAGTAGCCGCCCCCGTGCGAGAGGTAGTCGAACTCGTAGACGTTGTGGCCGCCGCCGTCCAGCAGGACGCCGATGCCGCCGTCGGCCGACTGGCGGATGCCGGCGCCCACGCCCTGGCCCCACCCCTCGTACCCCGGCGTCTCCGGCTTGTAAGAGTTCGTATAGAGGCCGCCGCAATAGTAGTGGTCGTAGCCGCCGAGGTTGTCGATCAGTCCGAACCCCAGCGGGCTGCCGAAGCCCTGGGCCCACATGGCCGCGTGATAGTCGTTCTGGCGGCCGCGGGCGATCAACAGGCCCAGGCCGCCCAGGGCGTGGCCTTGCACCCGGCGAAGGCCGCGGTACTTGTTGTCGCCGCCGAAATCCAAGACGATGCCCACGCCCGACAGGCACGAGCCCTGGGCCACGTCCCGGGCCTCGTAGACGTTTCCGCCTTCGAGGTTGACGACCATGGACACGCCGAGGATGGCGCCCCCCTGCACGCCGGGCTTGGTCCCCTGGTAGACGCTCTTCCCGCCGAGATTGAGGACCACCAGCACCGGCCGTTCGAGCGAGGTCGTTCCTTCATGGAACTTGTTGTTGCCGCCCAGCGTGACCACGGCTGCAACGCCCGGCATGGCGTCCAGATTGTAGACGGCGGGCTCCCGGGACCCGATCACGATGGCGCCGGCCGGGGTGTCGATCTTGGCGACCACGCGGCCGCTGACGCCCTCGACGCGGACGTTGCCCGTCTCGGGATACTGCTTGAGTTGCTCCAAGACCTTCGGATCGGTGAGCGGGACCATGGCCTCGGCCGCGGCGATCCAGGCGCTGCGGTCCATCTTCTCCATCAGGTCGCACAGCCGCCGCCCGGTCCCGCGGTCGCTCAGGGTGTGGCCGACGTTGTTCTGGCCGACCAGGACGGGATAGAGGTAAGAGGTCAACTCGTGGACCTCGCTCTTGGTAAGAGGGGCCAGCGCCGCGGCGTAGGCCGTCTGCGACTCCACCAGCGCCTGCTTGAGGACGTCCAGGGCCTCCTCGGGCGAGTGAACCGCGACGTACGCCCGCACCCGCCGCTTTCCCAGGTCAAGCTTCTCCGAAATGATGGGAAGGATCGGCGCCAGGCCCGCGGCGTCGTCGTAAATGGCCTGGTGCAGCTTCCGGGTGAACCCCTCGGCCTCGGCCGGGGCACCCAATGGATTGCGGAGCACGTGCTCGTACCACTTCAGCCGGCAGTTGCCCGTCAGCTCGGAGCCCGTGTAGGGACCGGAGGACGAGTAGAGCTTGGAGCCGAGGTAGCCCTGGAACCGGGCGAAGTCGCCTTGGACGCCGCGGGTCTTCAGCCCGGCGACAATTTCGTCGCGCAGGAGTTCCATCATCCCCGGCGCCAGCGGTTCGCCGACCGTCGATCGGGCAGCGGTCGGCGGAGAGGCTTTGGCGGAGAGGCCGGCTGCCGGCGATGTGTCTTTGGCGGTCTGCGATTGCGTTACCGGCGTGGCGGGTTCGTCGGGCACGTCCTTCGACGCGGGATCCGCAGGGGCAGCGGCCCGCGCTGTCGCAATTCCACACAGTACCAGCAGCAGCATCGCCCGCAGCCAGGTGGATGGAGCCATACTGTGCGAAATCACGCTGCACCTCCTTGAAAGAACTATCCAGCTTGCCTGGTTTGAAGACGTGGCAGGCCCGGGCGGCAGAGAAAGACGCATTGTAAAGGGGGCCTTTGCAACAGTCAACCGGCGTTCCACGCACTTCCGAGCTTAGGCCGTCAATCGGCGAGAATCCGCCTGTGCCTTGATTACAAAAGAGTTTTTTGAGCGAGGGCCGGGAACTGACCGGGCAGATTCGGCGTCCAAAGAGGAGGGTGGCCCAAGAATAATCCACTAACATGTGACGTTTAGCGGGCGGGCTTGCCCGCCGTGCGCACCGCGGAAGTTTGGTAGCGTGGGTCGCCACTCGGCGCATCCCCCCGGTTGCCATCCCGAGTGTCCGCAAGCTATTATATGTCAATGCCTTTCGCCAATCCCGCTCCCCGGAGAAGTGCCATGAACCCGACGCGATTTCTGCTCACGGTAGTCCTGGCCGGCGTCCTCGACTTCACCGCCGCCGGCGCCACAACGGAGCCCGCAACCCCGGATGTGCCACTGGTTGGGGAGAAGATCCGCCAGGCGATGCAGGATGCCAAGTACAACGAGGCGATCCAGGCGATCCGCGAGGCCCTGGCAGCCAAGGATACCCCGAAAGACTATCTGACGTACCTCATGGGGCGGTCGCGGTACCTCCAGAAGGAATACGACGAGGCGGCCGCCGTTTTCGATCAGCTCCAGAAGGATTTTCCCAAGAGCGGCTGGTGCCGGCACGCACGCTTCGCCAAGGCCCTGGCCCTGGCCCGCAAGGGCGATTTCCGCGCGGCCGAGCAGATCTTCCGCGTCGAGGCCGAGTACCTGCTCTCGGCGGACCGGAAGCAGCAGATCGCCGACATCTACCTTGAATTCGCCGACAATTATTTCAAGCCGCCCAAGGACGACCAGAAGCCCGACTATCAGAAGGCCCTCGGCTTCTACCAGAAGGCGCTGGAAGTTGGGCCGAAAGTCGAAAAGCGGATCGAGGTCGAGTTGCTGGTGGCCGAGTGCCTGCAAAAGCTCAACCGTCTCGACGAAGCGGCGGCCAACTACGAGAAGTTCATCAAGGAGCACGCCGAAAGCCCCTTTGACATCGAGGCCCGATTCCTGCTGGGCGAGTGCCGGCTGGCGCATGGCAATCTGAAGCTGGCCCGGCGGACCTGGCAGGACCTGCTGGCTCGCTATCTCCCCTCTCCCTCCGGGAGAGGGCAGGGCGAGGGCGCGCCAAGCGCGAGCGTCCCCTCTCCCTCCGGGAGAGGGCAGGGTGAGGGCGCGCCCGCTGGGCAACCCAAGGGGGACAGTCCCGTTTTCGTCGCGACCACGCTGCGCGCGGTGCCCGAACTGGGACAGTCCCCGGCCCACTCCCCGCGCGTCGCCGAGGCCGCCTACAACCTGGCCCGCACCTGGAACATCCCCCGCCCCACCAACGACGAGGAGCTGAGCCTTGGCACGGCCGCGCTGGAAAACTTCATCGAGCGGTTCCCCTCGCACAAGCTGGCCGGCAAGGCCCACCTGGAGATCGCGGCCGCTTTCATGTTCCGTGGGCGGTACGAGGATGCCGTCAAGACCCTGAACCGCTTCCTGGGGGCCGAGCGGTATCGCCTCTGCGAGGAGATCCCCGACGCCCGGAACCTGCTGGGCCGCTCCTGCCAGCTCCAGAAGAAGTTCCCCGAGGCCCTGGCCGTCTGGCACGAGTACCTGGCCAAGCACCCGGCCCACAAGGCGTGGAGCGCCGTCCAGCGGCAGATCGTCGGCACGGAGTACCTGATGGCCGTGGAGAAGCTCCGGGCGAAGCAGTACGACGCCGCCCGAAAATCGCTCGAAGAGTTTCTCGGCAAGTACCCGCTGGACGCCCGCAGCGGCGACATCCTGCTCTTGATCGCCCGGTCGTACCACGACGAAGAGAAATGGGATGCCGAGATCGGCGAGTTGCGGCGGCTGGTCTCGAAGTATCCGGGCACCAACGCGGCCTCGCTGGGCCAGTACACCATCGCGGAGACGCTCGAAAAGAAGCTTGGCAAGCTCGACGAGGCCCTGGAAGAGTACCGCAAGGTCACTTGGGGCCCGCACGCCCCACAGGCGCAGCAGGCCATCGCCCGGCTGACGGCCAAGAGCATGACCATCGCCACCGAGCGGGTCTTCCGCAGCGACGAGGCCCCCAAGATCAAGCTCACCTCGCGGAACGTCGAGAGCGTGACGGTCCGGGCGTACAAGATCGACATGGAGACCTACTTCCGCAAGATGCATCTGGCCGGCGGCGTGGAAGGGCTCGACATCGCGCTCATTGACCCCGACCGGACGTTCGAGTTCAAGGTGCCCCGCTACGCCAAGCACCAGGAGTTGGAGTGTACGATCGAGGTGCCGCTCCCCGGTGGACTGAAAGCAGGCGTCATGGCCGTCACCGTCAGCAGCAAGACGCTTGAAGCCACCACCATGGTCCTCCAGAGCGACCTGGACGTTATTCTGAAGACCTCGCGCGACGAGGTCTTCGTCTTCGCCGAGAACATGCTCACCGGCAAGCCGTGGCCCCAGGTCCGGCTCCTCCTCTCCAACGGGCAGCAGGTCTTTGCGGAGGGGACGACCGGGGCCGACGGCGTTTTCCGGTCGGCCGTGAAGAAGCCGCTGGACAAGGACGCTGCGGCGGGGCCGGCGGCGGACGATCCGCTCAAGGACCTCCGCGGGGCCCAGGACGTCCGCGTCTTCGCCGCGGCGGCCGACAACGTGGCCTCGAATATGGTCAATCTCCAGGGCGTGGGGGCGGCCACCGGGCTTTCCGACAAGGGCTACGTCTATACCGACCGGCCCGCCTACCGCGCCGGCCAATTGGTCCACGTCCGCGGCTGCCTCCGCCACGCCGCCGACGACCAATGGGTAATCCAGCAGGGCAAGAAGTTCACCGTCGAGGTCTTCG